>CALBIE010000421.1 GCA_937893495.1 uncultured Verrucomicrobiales bacterium
CGACAAGGAAGGATAATTGACGGTGTCATTCTTGATCCAAAGTTCGCGAATACCCAATCGTGCCGCCAATCGATCCGCCTTGACCAATGGCGTGAAGCCAACCAGCGAACCCACGGTCGGGTCACCGGCGATGGGCAGCAATTCCCGGTAGCGCCACATCGTTTCCGGGCGCGAACCAATGGCCTTCTTCGTCATCGATTTGCGGATCCGATCGTAGTCGTATGCGACCTCCAGCGGCCCGAAATCATATTCGCAAACGTGGGTCGCCTCGAGTGGATACTCCTTGCCGCACTCGCGACATTTCAGCGCCTTCATGAATCCATGTTTTTCACTCATAACTTTTCCATTCGTCCGATTGCATCGGGGCAACAAAAACCCCCTTCCCATTGCGATGAGAAGAGGTTTCTAAATCTCTTGTGCGCTCTTCTCATCTTCCCCCGCACCCGCGAGGCTGGATTTGGCACCTGGTCATTCCTAAACGCACTGGAATCGGTTGCCGTGGCTTCATCGGGCCAGACCCTCTGCCACTCTTAATGAGAGTTCACCGAAGTGAACGGCCGGATAAATGAGCCAATTCCCCTGCTCTGTCAAAGGAATTTTTACGACACGTCATTCGTTAACTTTCCAAAATATCGGGTGAAGACGGTTTTAGACCGTGGCGGTTCGACCGATTTTCGCCGTGAAGCATTCCATTTACAGATGAGTGCCGGGGATGCTACTTTAGAACCATGGAATTGGAGTCATTTGCGTTTCCCGGTTTGATCCCGACGCGCGCAACACCTCAGGCCATTCTTCTCGCGGGTGCATGATTAATGGCAATGGAACCGCGTCTCTATCGCGAAACCACGATTCCCAGCTACCTCGTCGCACGGCACAGCCGGGACTTGCGGCTCGCGGCCGATCAGGAGACCACGCAGGAATGGTGGGAAGAGCGACGGCAAAACTACGAACTGTTCATTTCCGGGTTCGTGCGCATGGAGGTTGAGCGCGGCGATGCGCGAGCGGCGGCGGAACGGCTCGCCTTGCTGGAAGGCATTCCGATTCTCCCCGAACTTCAAGCCGCGAACGAACTCACCGAACAAATCCTCGCCACCGGGATGATCCCGGCACAGGCTGCGCTGGATGCGTCACATATTGCCATGGCCACCATCCACGGGATGGATTACCTGCTTACCTGGAACTGCAAACACATACACAATGTCGTCATTATTCGGCGGATTGAACGGCTCTGCGACCGGTTCGGCTTCACCTGCCCGATCATTTGCACTCCCAACGATCTGATGGACGTTTGAACCATGAAAGAAAACGAAATCCTCTCAGAGCTTCATCGCGTTCGCGAGGACTACGCGCGCGAATGTGGTTATGACGTGAAAGAGATTTTCCGCCGGATGCGTGTTCGCACCGAACAACTACGGGCCGAAGGGCAGCCGGTCGGTCCACCGGCACCACGCGAAACCGAATCTTCCCTTACTCTGCGGGAGTCCCCCCCGGAACGGAAATAGTTCCGATGGACGTTCACGATGGGCGAATTCGGGTCTGGCCCGAAACCGGACTTTCCTCCCGCGCTGGTAATGCTCGGGCCACCGACGGAGCGCCGGTTTAAAACCGGCTTTGCGTTTCGGTTGCGCGACGGCGGCGACGGTTGCCCGAAGGCCGGTTCGGCTTCTTTTCGCGCGGTAAGCCGGCTGCAAGCCGGCGCTCCATCGCTGACCCGTTCTCCTTGGCGCTAACGACCGCACGACCAAAATTGGAATACTCCTGAGCACCCTTGCATTCATTGAATGCTCGACCTGTAAATCCATCCAACACAATATCAAAACATGAACACATCTCGTCGTCGTTTTCTCCAATCAACCGCCGCCGGATTTGCCGGACTTCGCGCTTTCGCTGCTTCCGCCCGCGCATCCAATCCCGCTGCGGGATACGGCCCGATTCAAACGGATCCGGAAAAGATACTGAATCTGCCACGCGGCTTTTCGTATCGAGTCGTCTCCCGCACCGGCGACCAGATGACCGATGGACTGATTGTGCCGGCCGCCGCCGACGGCATGGCGGCCTTTCCCGGTCCGGGCGGCAAAGTAATCCTCATTCGCAATCACGAACTCAGTCCGGATCCCAAGGGCAAGACCGGCCCGTTTGGGGCTGGCCATAAATTATTTTCCAAAATTCGGGCTGCGAAAGTCTATGACATCGGACCGAAGAACGTGCCGTGCGTCGGTGGCACCACAACGCTGGTCTTCGATACAAAATCGCAACGGCTCGAATCGCAGTTTCTCAGCCTCACCGGCACCGTTCGCAATTGCGCGGGCGGCCCCACACCGTGGAATTCATGGATTAGCTGTGAAGAAAGTGTGCTCACCCGAGGGAAGGAATGTTCGAAAAGTCATGGATTCAATTTTGAAGTGCCCGCGACCAGCCAGCCGCAACTTGCGGACCCGATTCCTCTTACGGACATGGGGCGATTCAACCACGAGGCCATCGCCGTCGATCCGAAATCAGGCATCGTGTATGAAACTGAAGATCGACCGGACAGCTCAATTTATCGATTCATCCCGACCGAACCCGGAAAACTCGCGAAAGGTGGAAATCTACAGGCACTTGCCATTAAGGGACGCAAGTCTCTGGACACGCGCAATTGGACGCAACAAAACGTCAAACAAGGCGATGTGCTGCAGGTGGAATGGGTGGACCTTAAACATGTGGCCACCAATTCGGATCAACTTCGCTACCAGGGCTTCTTCAAGTTCGCCGCACGCTTTGCCCGTGGTGAAGGCATGTGGTATGGCAACGACGCAATTTACTTTGCCTGCACGAGTGGCGGAAAAGCGCAGCGCGGGCAAATCTGGAAATACACCCCGAGTCCCAACGAAGGCAAACCGGGTGAAACCAACAAACCAGGGCACCTTGAACTTTTCATCGAGCCCAACGACGAGGCACTGGTGGATATGGCGGACAATCTCACGGTTGCGCCGTGGGGACATTTGATGATTTGCGAGGACGGCAAAAACGGAAACAACCTGGTCGGTTGTTCATCAAAGGGAGAGGTGTATCGCTTCGCTGAAAACGCCTATAACGATTCCGAATTCGCCGGTGCGACATTCTCACCGGACGGCAGCACCTTGTTCGTCAATATTCAGAAACCCGGCTGGACATTCGCCATCACCGGTCCGTGGCAGGGATGACGGAAACGGCAATCTCACGTAGCAACCGACGTCGGGAGAATCCGAGCACGAGAATCGTGCGGCATGAAACCCACGAACTCGCCTGCTCCCGTGGCGAGGCTTGGCGGTGTGGGGCAGGTCTCCGACCTGCCGGTCCCGGCCTCTCTGAGGGCGCGGCCACCGGAAACGCAATTGAGCCTGGAGGTGTCCGGGAACCAGAGGTTCCCGGAACTGGCGGGTCGGAGACCCACCCCACATTTGGCAAACCGTTCGTTGGCAGGCTCATTCTTGTTCTGGAGGGATGGCAATGTCAGAGCCTCCTGACGTCGGCTGCTACAATTTGAACAGGCCGCTTTGTCTGACATCACGCGTAGGCGACTGTCGAAAACTCCTCCAGAGAGTCAATCAACGACAACCAAAGCGGTATCGAAAGCCGCCTTTCCAACCTCATTTCAACTTCCAATGCTCATCGAAGAAGTTCGCGTCAACCACGCCCTTGCCGTGCATGCGTTCCCCCATCGGCACGCTCAGATCGATGATGGCCCAGTCCGGCAGTTTCGGGGTCTGTTGGGAGTTTGTCGTCGCGGCAAATTGCGGGAAGGTGAAGCCGGAATTGATGACCACATAGCGCGACGGATTCAACGGATTAGGAAAGATAAAAACAGGCGCGTGTTTCGAGGCGTCATAGAATTTATCGCCCACCTGAATCCCCTTTGCCGTCCAGCGAATCGGCAAACGGTCGGCAATTCGCGCGAGAATCTCGTTCGATGACGGATCGCCCCAGAGGATCAGGTTGTTGTTTTTGATATCAGCATCGGAAAGCGCGGAATCGTTCTTCACCCTTGCTTTACCGCGGAAGAAGCGGCGCCAATGGAAGATGGCGTCGGAGAGTTCTGACAGAA
>CALBIE010000422.1 GCA_937893495.1 uncultured Verrucomicrobiales bacterium
CCGGTTTCTTCATCCCCCCACCCGTCATCAATCATTTTATCGAGGACATTGACGATGGCAAGTACGATGGATTTCCACAGGCTGGCATTCGCACGGTAAGTCTTCAAAACCCGGCTTTTCGCCGCAAACTTAAATTGCCCGACAACGAACTCGGCGTGCGAATCGACTCTCTCGTCTCGGGCCTGCCAGCGGAAAAGGTCCTGAAGGTAAACGATGTCGTGCTCCGGGTTGGCGAGTATCCAGTCGGCAGCGATGGCACGATTATCTACCACGGAAACCGCCTGCAGATGGCCGCCGCAATCCAGGAGGCACAGCACGGCGGCGAGGTGCCAGTGGCAATCTGGCGCGATGGGAAAAGGCTTGAGCTCCTTCTGCCCGTTACGGCCGAAACCAAGGATCGCAACACTGGCAGCCAATATGATCTGCCGCCGCGATATTTCGTTTACGCCGGTATGGTCTTTACACCATTGAGTTTCGACTATATGCGCGGCGTCTCGCGGTCGGCGGACTCGAGAGATGACCTTGCTTACGAATTATTCTATCGGAAGAAGGAGAAACCGAAAACCGTTCGGGAAGAACCGATTGTCCTGTCTGCTGTCTTGTCTGCTCCGGTAAACGCCAATCTGCGTATCACGGGCGGCGCGCTCGTGAACAAGATCAACGGGATCAAAATCAACCGCCTGGAAGACGTGGTGCGCGCCATCGAATCGAACAAAGCCAAGCACCACATGATCGAGTTCAGCAGCGAAGGTTCCTTCGAATGCGTGAACTCAGCAATCGCGCGCAAGGCCAGTCAGGAAGTCCTCCGGCTTTACGGAATTACCTCAGACCGTCGCCTGTAATATGAAAAGCCTTTGCTCATTAACTCTCGCCTTCGTCGCAATCTTCGCCGGTCCCGCCGACGCGGCGGATTCCTTCGACTGGGAATCCGGCGTCGTCACGATGCAGGCTACCAGCAAGAATTTTCAGTATCTCCAACCGTGGAGAAGGCAAAGCAAAACGGTGACCAAAACCGGTATTGTTTTTTCCAAACGGGAAATCCTGACCACCGCCGAAGGATTGCAGAATCTGACACTTCTCCGCCTGCAGCGCGACGGCCGGGGACAATGGCACGAAGGCAAAGTCGTCTGGATTAACTATCACGCCAATATTGCGATCGTCTCCACCGACCAGGATTCCTTCTGGACCGGCCTCAAGCCGGTCGCTCTGAGCGACATCGCCAACGGACGATCCGACTGGCAAATCATCCGCTGGAAAAACGGCAATATCGAACGTCGCGCGGCGGAATACAACCAGTTCCTCGTGCAGGACGGACGCCTGACATTCATCCAACACCTGCAACTGGACGTGAGTTCAGAGATCGACGGAGTCGGCTGGGGCGAGCCCTTGATCGCTAACGGGAAAGTAATCGCCCTGGCCACAGGACAGATTGAAAACAACTGCCGATTCATCCCGGTGTCATTTTTCAAACCTCTCCTGGACGCACGCGCAAAGGGACAAGACCGGAATCTCGGATACTTTCCCTTCGTCTGGTCACCGGTAGGCAATCCGGAAACATTTGATTATCTCAACCTGCCGGGTGAGCCACGCGGCGCGCTGGTTATCAGTTTGCCGTCACATCCAAAGATTTCCGGAGATCAGTTCAAGCCCAAGGATATCATTCTCGAGGTAGATGGCTTCGAGATCGACAACGAGGGCTATTATCGAGACCCGCGGCACGGATTGCTGATCATGGAAAACCTGGGCACGAGAGGCCACCTGGCCGGAGACACGATCAAGTTCAAAGTGTGGCGCGAAGGCAAGGAAGTGAACCTCAATTACAAACTTCCGCCAGCGAGATTTACCGACAAGCTGGTGCCGGCGCAGACATTCGGCGAGGAGCCCGGATACCTGATCGTCGGCGGATTGGTTTTCCAGCCTCTCACTCAACCTCTCCTGCGCGAATTTGGAGCGGGGTGGCGACGCAGTGCGCCGTTCCGGCTGTCTTACTACGCTGACGAACCACCTTCAAAAGATCGCGATGGGCTCGTTTTGCTCACGATGGTGCTGCCGGATCCGTTTAACATGGGTTATCAGAATTATCGCTTTCTCGTCGTTGACTCGATGAACGGCAAAAAAGTGAGCAGCCTTGATGACATCCGTGCCGCCTTGAG
>CALBIE010000423.1 GCA_937893495.1 uncultured Verrucomicrobiales bacterium
GCCGAAGGGGTCTTCGTTTTGGCAGTCTGGGCCACCGAATTGTTCCGCACCTCCACGCGAGATCTGCGGACCGCGCTGCCATCGTAACTCATCGACTGGTCGCTGAGCACAAGATCATCCGCCAACGGGCGGTTGGGCTTGATCTTCACCCGCTCCAGCACGCCGTGATAGGCCCGCACGGCTTCTTCCGGCGTGATCCGGTCGTCGGCAATCATCCGCAGAAACTCGATAAACGCCAGTTGATGCTCCGCGTTGTTGATCTTGCGGCCATACAACGCCACCCTGGCGCCGTATTTCTTCGCGTCGTGCAACAGCTTGAAGGCGTCGTAGGTGGTCCCGGCGCTTCCACCCAGAATGCCCACGACCATCTTCGGATCGTACTGGCACAATTCCTCCATCAACTTCGGCCCGTGATAGACAATCTTGAGGAACTGCGGCCGGCCCGCTTCCGTGACCGCGGCGAGATTGCGGAGGATCTGGTCGTTGATGAATTCGCCCAGCTTCTCGGGTGGAATGCCGCTGTTTACGTTCGGATCGAACACCTCAAGGAAGTAACGAAACTTCTTTCGTTCCGCCTCTTCCCGGAAATCCTTGAACGCCTGTAGCGTCTTGTAGTCCTGATCGAGGTTGTTGACGAACGTGACCGAATACAGGCCGAGATTTGCTCCGGGAAAGTTGTCGTCTTCGCGATCGCATTCGGCCTTGCCGCACTGGATGTGATCGATGCTCGCGGAACGAAACGGTCGCGCCAGTTCTTTCAGATAACTGCCATGCCGCACCGCCCAGACATCCGTCGCGTCGTTCGCGCGTGCCGCCGGGGTGATGTGGGAGTTCTTGAACAATCCCTCCTTGATCGTGAGTTGTTCGTTGATGGACGCCGACATCAACATGATGTCAATCAGGCCCTGTTCCTTGACTTCGCGAATGATGTCAAGGAACTCAGGCAGATTGCGGTATCCGAACTCCTCGCGCGTCCAGACCTCGGGAGAGAACTGCGCAGCGTGACGTCCCTGCTTCGAAAGAAACTTGTCTGGTCCGGTCGCACGGACACCGAACGCCATGTCGGCGTCCTTTGCGTCGGCAATGACGAACGCCTTGGAATTCACATCCGCTTTGATGTCAGATAGTTTCTGGTCGAGCGATTTCATATTGAAAAAGGGAGCGCACGCGGCCCGCGTGCTGTGTTTGGCGGCTCGCCAAACACTCTTGGGCGTGTGAACACAGAGCCTGCTTTACATTTCTCTTACACTTCCGTACTTCCGAACCATTCCGGCCAGCGGCCGGAATGGACAGCCGGGCCGGCTGTGCTCCCCGCCAGACTGACTCGGCGTGAATCACGCGCTGACCTTCGATAGCGTTTCCTTCAAGGCCTTACCGGATTTTTGGATGCCGAGTTTTTCCTTCGGCCACAGTTCGATCTCCACGTGTTTCTGCACACCGCCCTTGCCGACGACCGTTGGCACGCTCAGGCAGATGTCGCGGACGCCATAACATCCGTTTTGCAGCGACGAAACCGGCAAAAGGCTCTGGTGATCCAGTGCGATGGCGTGAATCACGTCGCGGATGGCGATTGCGACCGCCCAGCCCGCGCCACCTTTTTTCTTGATGACTTCCGCGCCGCTGCCGCGAGTGCGCTCGAATATCTTCGCCTGCACGCCTGCATTGCAGTTCGGGAGCCCGGTCAATGGCATCCCGTTCACAGCGGCAGACGACCAAACGGGAATCATCGAGTCGCCATGCTCGCCGAGAATCAGCGCGCGCACCTGGGTGGCGGCCAGTTTCAGTTCGTCGGCGATAAACGATTGAAACCGCGTCGTGTCAAGCATCGTGCCCAGGCCAATCACCTGTTGCCACGGCAAACCCGAATGCTGCATGGCCAGGTGCGTGAGAATGTCCACCGGATTGGACACCACAAAAATGATCGCCTCCTTCTTCATGCCCGCCTTTTTGAGGTCGGCAATGATTTGCATGAAGATCGACACGTTGCGGTTGATCAGATCGAGGCGCGTCTCATCGGGTTTGCGTCGTGAACCGGCGGTGATGAGGAAAATGTCGCTGTCGGCCGCCTGCGCATAGTCGCCGGCGTAAATCCGCTGATCGGCACAGAACGATGCACCGTGCAACAGGTCCAGGGCCTCGCCCTGCGCCATGTCCTGGTTGGCATCAATCAATTGAATCTCCGAAACAATGCCCGCGCATTGCAAAGCGAATGCCGAACAGGCACCGACTCTTCCGCCACCACCAATAATTGTTACTTTCATAAATCTCGTTAATTTCTAAAAAGGTTAAAACCCGCCGTGACTGGTGCATTCACGGAAGCTGTCGCCACGATCTGATTTTCGCATGCCGCCTTCCCCCTCTCCCGAGGCGAAAGGTTTCGCCGAAACGGAGATTCGCACTTTGAACCCCTGAACTGTAGCAGCCGACGTAAGGAGGCTCTGATTACTTTTGCCTGGTGCAGCATGAGCCTCCTCACGTCGGCTGCTACGAGGTTCATGGCAAGATTCACCGAGTCGCGACTCGCGATAGTTCCTGTGAACCCGGAATCCGCCTCTCCCGCCTTTCGGGCACCCTCTCCCCCATTGGGGGAGAGGGCCGGGGTGAGGGGAAACAGGGCAATCGAGTTTGGTGATGCAATCATACTGCAATGGGTTCGTCACCTGCCAGCCTCACTTCATTTTCGCGAGAATCTGGTCGGTAATTGCTTTCACCATTTCCTCCACCCCGGGGTCAACATCCGCAGCCTGATCGGCCACCGGCTTTGACGGCACAGAACACGAAACGCCTGGTCGCCATTCGTTATTGTCGCACAGTTCGCATTCCTTGAAGTCCATTCGCGGATCGGGAATATCGAGCGATTTTTTGATGTTCAGCAGATCCTTCATCTGCTCCGAGGAAAACGTCTTCATCGGCGCGCCGAGTTGGCTGGCAACCCAGACGGTCCGGCAATACGCCTCGACGATTTCCATCTTGAAATAGGCGTCCTCGATGCCGTTGTGACTCCACGAAACTACGCCGTGATTCGCCATCAAGATCGTGTTGTGCTTGTCGGAGAGATCGGCAACCAGCTTTCCCATTTCCGGCGTACCCGGTGTGCGATAGGGTGCCAGAGGCGCTATGCCGACGAATACTTCCATCTCCGGAATCATGCAGGTCGGCGGCTGGATGCCAGCGACTGCAAATGCCGTGGCATGCGGGGGATGACAGTGGCAGACCGCCTTCGCCCTGGGCTGCGCCTTCATGATCTGCAGGTGCATCAGGATTTCGCTCGTCCGCGCCATGTTGCCGGCGAGTTGCTTTCCATCGAGATCGACCAGACAAATCCAATCGGGTTTCAATGAACCTTTCGACACCAGTGTCGGCGTACACAGCGCCATGTTCTCGCCGATGCGAACCGACATGTTCCCGCCATTGCCATCGACATAGGCCCTCGTCCACAACCGATGGCCCATCTCACAAATCTCGTGCTTAAGCGCATCGTATTTTGGGTCGAAGAGAATCGCATCGTACTCGGCGCCAGCGGAGAACTCGGACAACTTCCCGCTCTTCGCGGCCTTGCCCTTCGCCCCTTTGCTGTCGCCTTTCTTTGCGAAACCACCGGTGTGCTTGCGAATCATGTCTCGCGCCGACGGCGTAATGATGGCGCCGGCCGGAAGTGCGTTCAAATCGCCGCCGTTGCGGACGATGGTCTCAATGTCCTTGATGCTGATAACTTTTTTCATTTCGAAATCTTTTATTTTTGAATCACTAAGACACCAAGGACACAAAGAATGACGAGCTGCCAGAGTCGCACGTATTCGCAAAGAGAAGACGGGTAAGCTTGTTCTGATTGCTCTTCATTCGCATGCCTGCTTGAGTCCTGAATTCTATTCGTGTTCTTCGTGCCGTCGTGGTTACTTCTTCGGATTGTAAAAAATATTGTCCACCAACGCGGCGTTGATGGCATCGATTGGTGGCGGATTCTCAAATGCACTCGCCGCTTCGCGCCCTTCAACAAACCCAATTGTCTGTCCTACACCGCCGCCGAGGTTATCGTAAACCACCAGGCTTGGTTCGTTGCTCAAACCAGGCATGTCATCCGGACCCCGCTGAAAATGCTCGCGATTGAACGGACTCACGACCAGCCAACGCGCGCCTTCCAGTGCAGGCGTGAGCTTGCTGAACGTGACGCGGCCTATGACGGTTCCCAAACGCATCAATTAAACCAGTTTGCCCTCGTGATCTTCATCCACGATTCCCGTCACCATCATCCGCACCGGACTGCGATCATCACCGACGGCATTCCGCGCAGCCAATCCATCCGATGAGACAATCACGTATTGGTGCATTCCCGCGCCATGCGAATCGATGGCCACAATCGGCGTACCGTATGCCGTGCCGTCTTTGGCAACCGGCTGACAAATCAGCAGTCGCCAACCCTCGAAGCTCGGATGCTTCCGGGTCGCTGTCAGACTGCCTTCTACTCGTGCCAGTTGCATTTGAAGTTAGCTACCAGAATTTTGGCGCCGCGTTTGTACTGCCTTTCTTGCGGCTCGGCGACGTTTGCGCGTTGCGGCGGCTTTCATTCCGGCGTCCTTCATTCGGCGGGACCAATTCACCTTCCGGCCCGCATCCCGCATTTCGATCATCGTGGCGGCCGGGATCAATCCGACATCCATCATCTTGTGACAGGTCGGACAAAGCAGGGCCAGATTCGCCACATCGTTGTTTGAACGATTGCCGTCGATGTGTGCAACTTCCAGTACCTCCGCAATTCCAAAGCCGCAGTGCACGCATCGCCTCTCGGCGTATGCGTCAAAAGCAAGCTTTCTGTAGTTGATACGGGGCATGGCGGTTCTTCAATAGATTCTCAGGTTGTCCACCATCACGCAGCGGCGGACGCGCGTGAAGGTTTTCGGATTCGTGATTCCTTCGCCGGTCGGTGTGGCTATCGAGAAACTGAGATAACCCTCACCACCCAGGCCGAGCCCGGCACCGCACGGTCCGTTCTTAACGAACAAAGTCGTGTCCAGCGCCCGCGCCATGGCGGTCATGTGATTCACGTTGTGCGAATGAATGATCGAGGTGTGTTTGTAATTGTGCTCGGCCTTCTTCGATTCCTCGATGCCTTCCTCCACTCCCCGCACCCGAATGATGGGCATGAACGGCATCATCTGTTCTTCGAAAACGAATGGATGATCCGCGCCCGTCTCGGCAAACAGCAGTTGTGTGCCGTCGGGGATTTTGATGCCGGCCGCATCGGCGAGAACCTTCGCGTCTTTGCCGATCAAATTCTTGTTCACCACAGCGTGCGAGCAACCGCCGCCCTCGCCTTCCTTGATGGTGAAGGCCGCCTTCGTGAGCGCGTCCAGTTGATTGGAATTGAGTTGCACGGCGCCATTTCGATCCATCGCACTCATGAACCGTGTGAAAGTGTTTTCAAGCACGAACACTTCCTTTTCACCGATGCAAAGCAGGTTGTTGTCGTAAGAACCGCCCTGGATGATGCAGCTCGCCGCGCGATCCATGCACGCAGTGTCATCGACGAGCACCGGCGGATTGCCCGGGCCCGCGCAGATGGCACGCTTGCCGGTCTTCATCGCCGCGGCCACCACGGCCGGACCGCCCGTGACGCACAGCAGACGAATGTGTTCATTCGCGCATAGTTCGCTGAACGAATCCAGGGTCGGGTTCTCGATGATGCAAACGAGATTGGCAATGCCCGTCTCGTGCTCGATGGCCTTGTTGAATTCCCGCACCGCCATCGCCGCGCATTTGGACGCGGCGGGATGGGCGTTGAAAACCACCGAGTTGCCGGCGGCCACGATGTTGACGACATTACCGGCCAGCGTGGGAATGGAATGCGTCGAGGGCGTGATCGCGCCGATGACACCGAAAGGGGTATATTCCTCGAGCGTGATGCCATGATCGCCGCTCATGGCGTAGGGATTCAGCCATTCGACACCGGGAACAAGTTTAATGATCTGCAGCTTTTCGATTTTGTGATCCAGCCGGCCAATCTTCGTCTCCTCCAACTCGATGCGGCCCCATTCCTGCGCATTGTCTTCGCACATCGTCTTGACAATGTGAACGACCTTGCGGCGAGCTTCGACTCCCTTCTCGCGTAACTGCAAGAAGGCGCTTGCCGCGGCTTCGCAGGCTTCATCGGCGGTTTCAAACACGCCATGTTTGCCGGCGTGAGAACATCCGCATTTTCCGGGGGCAGGAGAAGGAGCCGCAGCGGGCTTGGGTGTTGAACCACCATTCAGCGAACCGCCGAGGCGGCCCATCACTTCTTCTATGACATCTCGTATCAGGGCTTCGTTGACGGCGCTCATGTTGTTTTTCTGCTACGGATTGAAGGTTTAATTAGTCGTCCTGCGTTTTGGCGTCATAGATGATTTTGCCGAGGGCATCGACGGTATCGACGATTCCGACAACAACCGCATCGACGGGTGCGTTCTTCAGGTTAGGTGCCAGGCGCGCGGAACTTCCCTGACAAAACATCACCATCTCGCCCAATCCCGCCCCGACACTGTCCACGGCGATGATCGTATTGACGCCGGAACGAAACTTCGTCGGGTCTTTGTCATCCACGAGTTGAGGGCGCAGAATGAGCAGCTTGCGACCGCTCAAGTTTGCGTCCTTTTTCGTGGCTACCACGGAGCCTTCGACACGGGCGAGAAACATATTTTTATTCGATTATTGAAGCTGCGTTGACGATTCGTTGCGTGGGGCAGGTTTCCAAACCTGCTGTATCGCCGATTTCCAAATCGGCAGAACGTGCGGAACCGAATCCGACCGTCACCGTCCCGGCGGGTTTGGAAACCCGCGATCCGGCAGACTCGAAGGTCTGCGCTACTGGAAAAGTCACCGACATCGCGTCAATTCAGTTTAGACGGGAAGGACCTTGGCCACGTCGTTGTGCGGTCGCGCGATAACATGCACGCTCACGAGTTCGCCGCCAACGGCTTCGACCGCCTGCGCGCCGGCATCGGTTGCCGCCTTGACGGCCGCCACGTCGCCGGTCACGACTGCGCAGACGAGCGCGTTGCCCACTTGTTTCATGGGTCCGGCCAGTTCCACGTTTGCCGCCTTGAGCATGGCGTCGGTCGCCTCCACGAGCGCCACGAGTCCACGCGTTTCAATGAATCCAATTGCTTGTTGTGCCATAGTTTTGTTTCGGGTTGAGAGTTAAAGCTGAGTTGAGTGTTGTTATTGTTTATCCAAAAATCGTTTCACTTCGCGGGCGACCACCAGTTCTTCGTTCGTGGGAATGATCATCACTTTCACCGTCGAATCCGCCGTGCTGATGACCGTTTCCGCCGCATGGGTCTGGTCGTTCAATTCCTGGTCGAGCTTGATGCCGAGATTTTCCAGGTTCGCGCAAATCGCTTCGCGCAACGGCGCCCGGTTTTCGCCGATGCCGGCGGTGAACACCAACGCGTCAATCCCATTGAGTTCCAAATGAAACGCGCCAATCCAGTGCCGCGCCTGTTGCACGAACATTTCCAGCGCGAGCTTCGCGCGTTCGTTGCCGTGCTCCGCCGCCTCGGCGATGTCGCGAAGGTCGTTGGAAACACCGGACACACCCTGAAGTCCGCTCGCCTTGCACATCACATCCTGCGCCTCATCGGCACTGAGGCCGGTCTTGCGCATCACGAACGGCAGCGCGTGCGAATCCAGATCACCGACGCGATTGTTCTGCGGCAGACCGGATTGTGGGCTCATCCCCATGCTCGTTCCCATCGCCACGCCATTGCGAATCCCGGTGATCGAGGAACTTCCGCCCAGGTGGCAGGAAATCACCCTCAAATCAGGTCCGTTCACCGGGCTCGCGCCGGCATTGACGTAGAGGTTCCTGGCGCGCTCGGCGACATCGTCGCGACCGAGTAACTCCGCCGAGCGTTCGGCGATGAATTTGTGACTCGCGCCGTGGAAACCCCAGCGGCGCACGCCCAGTTCATACCATTCCTGCGGCACGGCGTACCGCTGCGCGGCCGACGGAATCCACTGGTAAAACGCCGTCTCAAAAAGCGCCACCATCGGCTTGCCGGGCATCAATTTACGAAACTGGCGAATCCCTGCGATGTACGGCGGGTTATGGGCCGGAGCAACGGAACTGTAGAACTCCATCGCTTCAAGAACATCTTCAGTGGCTTCAACGCAACCGCTGATGTCCTTCGCCATGATCGTCTTGAAACCGACCGCCGCCACGTCCGCCGCCGATTCGATGTGCCCGCCGTCCTTCAACTGCACGAGGCATTCCTCAATCGTCGCCGCGTAATCCGTGACCCGCTCGAAACCACCCTTGGCCAATACCTCCGCCGCACCGCTGCTGAAATCAAACAGCCGGTACTTCAGGGAAGTGGAACCCAGATTGGCGACGAGAATCTTCACGAACTTCGCTGGTAATCGGTCAGGCCAGTTACGCTAACGCGCCGTTACGCCATGAACTTGCCAAGTTTGCCGAGGTCATCATGCGGACGCGGAATCACCTGCACGCTGACCACTTCGCCAACCTGTGCGGCCGCTTCGGCGCCGGCATCCGTTGCCGCCTTCACGGCCGCCACGTCACCCCGGAAGAATCCGGTCACCATGCCACTGCCGATTTTTTCCCAGCCCACCAGCTTCACGTCCGCGGACTTGAGCGCCGCGTCGCACGCTTCGAGCAAGGCGCAGAGGCCCTTGGTCTCAATCATTCCCAATGCTTGTTGTGCCATAATAGTTTCCTTTCGATATCTGAAATTCAGTTACTTCTTTGCCGCAGCCTTGGCGTCCACAAAGGTCGCCAGCAAATCATCGTGCGGTCGCGCAATGATGTGCGAACTCACGAGCTCGCCCACTTTGTCCGCCGCGCTCGCGCCGGCATCCACCGCGGCCTTCACACTGCCGACATCACCACGGGCAAGGACGGTGATTAAGCCGCCGCCAATCTGGATGGTTTTGACAAGGCTGACGTTGGCCGCTTTGACCATTGCATCGCTGGCCTCCACGCTACCCACGTAACCTTTGGTTTCGATCATTCCTAATGCTTCACTCATTTTGTTTTCCTGATTTGAGGGTTTGTTGATTGACTAAAAAATTCTGCATCCCCGTTTGCTATTTCACGAGTTCACAAAGTGTGTTCGGCTTGAGGTCACAGGCGTTGCCTTCGTCGGTATCGATGTGCACTTCCAGTTTGAAACTCTCGTCCACCCGCACGAGCATCTCGTCGAGAGAAATGCCACATGGCCCACCGATCTTCAGCTTCATGTAATCCTTGTGCTTCACACTATAAAACTCCGCATCCTCCGGATGCATGTGAACATGCCGCAAAGCGCGGATGACGCCCTGCTCCATTTCAAAAAATCCATTCGGCCCCATCAACATGCAACCCGGCGTACCGTCAATATCACCAGAGGGCCGCAAGGGAATTTCGAAGCCGAGCGAAATCGCATCGGTATAGGCAAGTTCCACCTGGTTCAACGGGCGGCACGGACCGAGAATCCGCAGATTGCCGATGACCCGCTTGCGAGGCCCGACCAGCGTCACCGTCTCTTTCGCTGCATACTGCCCGTCCTGATAAAGCCATTTCATAGGGGTCAACTCGTGCCCTTTTCCAAACAAGGCCTCGACCGCCTCAGGACTCAAATGACAGTGGCGGGCACTGATATTGACCAACAGCGGATTGGGTGCAGCAACAGTCTTGGGAGCCGGTTTTCCAAGCTTGGCATACACGGCTTTTCGAACCAGATGTTCAATCACCGCCCGATGTGGCGTGGTAGTTTGTGCGTCCATAGTTTCGAATGGATGCGCAATAGTTCCAAAATCTTCCAAAAACTGTCAACCAATTTCTTGCAAAATTTATCATTGAATGCCAATTATTTGGTGAAATGACGGCAGACGAGCGGCAGAAGCGAATTTTTGATTACCTGAAAAAGGTAGAATTTGCCTCATTGGAGGACCTTTCCACGCAATTGGACGTTTCAGTTTCGACGGTTCGCCGGGATGTCTCCAATCTGGAAGAATCTGGAAAACTGAAAAGAACGCACGGAGGCGCCCGCTTGGCCAACCCGGAATCCGATGAGTTCGCGTTCAAATCTCGCGACACACATCAATTATCCGAAAAGGAAGCCATCGGTCGGGCGGTGGCAAATCTGATTAATCCAAACCAGACGGTCATCATGGACGCCGGCACCACCGTTTTCCACGCGGCGAAATATCTGGAGGCGAAAACTCCCCACATCATCACCAACTCGCTGCCCATCGCGAATCATTTCGCGGCCAACAATCAGGTGGAGGTGATCGTTTCCGGCGGCGTCATCTATCCCCGGCTCGGCGTCATGGTCGGCCCGCTCGCCGTCACGGCATTTACCGAAATCAACGCCGACGTCGCCATCATGGGGGCCGGTGGAATCACGTTGGAAGGCATCAGCAACTCCCACGTGCTGCTCATCGACATTCAACTCGCGATGTTGAAGGCCGCGCAAAAAGTCATCTTCTGCATCGACCACACCAAGATTGGCCGACAGTCGTTGACCCGTCTGTGCGAACTGGATCGGATCGATGCGTTGGTGACGGATGCAAAGGCCCCGAAGGAACTGCTCGATTCGATTCGAGCAGCGGGCGTGGAAGTCGTAGTGGCCGACCTGACTCACTGAATCGTCACTGGAACACTTTCAACCAATCGAGGTTAACCGGATGAAGACGTACAACAAGCCAATCGCGGCAGTCATAGGCGCCTGTATGTTACTCGCCGCAATGATTGTTTATCAGTTCTATCGGTCGGCACTGGATAAAAAGAACGCCTCCGCCAAAATCGAGTTCTCTATTGAGGGTGATCCAGGAATCCGATTTGAGGGATCAGTCAGCCTGGACCGGAAAAGGAAACGCACACCCATCTCATTTACGACTCCGACCAACTTTGTGTTTTACGGATACGATCTTAATCTGCTGGTGAAGCAATTTACCAATTTTGGCACCGCGTCAATCATCGTTCCAACGGCCGGCGCACTGCCGTTTTTTTCTACCTCGAATAATCTGGCAATAACTTACCGCCGGAATTTCGACTCATTGCCACTGGCAGTGCTCACGAGAGGGAATCGTGGAATTTCTCCTCGGTATTCTGCCTCCGAATGGCGCTAGGTCCTGCGCCACGTAGCGCAGACTTTCCAGTCTGCGGGTTCCGAGGCTTTCCAGCCTCGACGTCCCCGACTCGGTGCCGGAAAGCACCGCGAACCGGCAGGCTGGAAAGCCTGCCCTACTCAACCCCACACCCCGCGCTGCTCCAACGCCATTCCTCCGCCCGCTTGCACAGTCCGGCATCCACGGGATTCATTACGGTGTAGTCGACACATCGGTGCAAATCTTCGTCATCGCGAATGAGATGGTCATACGATTCAACCTGCCACAGCTTCCGACCGGTTTGAGCGATCAGCCGGTTTATTTCGCGCGAAGTGAATCATTTCCAACTCTGAAGAATCTTCGACAACGATTCGCCGGGGCGCGGATGCACCACGGAGTGAACATGATTCGGCATGACAACCCAGGCTCGTAGTTCGTATCGGCTGCCGTTGAAATGTTTCAGGGCTGATGCGACAAGATCGGCGATGCCTGGCGTTTGGAGGAAACACTCGCCATGCCCGGCGTCCAAACACCTATCCACGCGCCGAGAATACCAGCGAAACAATTCTTCCCTCTCGCGCCAGGTCAACGGCCGTTTGACTGCTTCCGCCTGCGCTACGATCACGTCGCGCTCATGCTTCAGTTGCAACAGGACAGACTTCGGAAGTGAACCAGCAAGGCGAAACGTAACAAAATATGCTCCACCTTCCCTTTTGAGATGTGGCAGTTGCCCGCGAGAATGAAGACCGGCTACCAGCTTCGATGGCTGATGTGCACCCTTTTTCATCTTTCATCGACGATTTATCAGTCACTCAATCTTCTTTCAAGTCTCGCGCTGCCACGTGGCGCAGACTTTCCAGTCCGCCCGTTCCGAGGCTTTCCAGCCTCGAAGTCCCCGACCCGGTGCTGGAAAGCACCGCGAACCGGCAGGCTGGAAAGCCTGCCCTACGCCAGCTTTGCTCGAACCTTTTCCAACAACGCCTTCGTCAAACGAATACCGGCGTACTCGTCCATCTTGCCCCCTTCGAACTCGACCCCGACATGACCACGATAGCCGGCTTCCTTCACAATCTTCATGATGCGCAGATAGTCGGTGCTGGTTTCATTGCCCTGCTCATCGAACTCGTGCGCCTTGGCGGAGACCCCTTTGGCGAACGGCATCAGTTCCTCGGTGCCTTTGTAGCGGTCGTATTCTTCACCGGTTTTCCGATCGATCACAAAGTTTCCAAAATCCGGCAGAGTCCCGATTGTTTCGCGACCGGCCAACTTCATCACGCCCGCCAGCCACGCGCCGTTGCTGGACAAGCCGCCGTGATTCTCCACGATGACATTCAGATTTAATGGCGTGCAATAATCAGACAGGCTCGACAGTCCGTCCGCCGCGCGCTTCTGCTGTTCCTCGTAACTTCCCTGATTCCCCGTCGCGGCGTTCACGCGAATGGAGTGACAGCCCAGGAACTTCGCGGCGTCCGCCCATTTGTGATGATTCTCGACGGCCAGCTTGCGCTTCGCGTTGTCCGGGTCGCCAAGATTGCCCTCACGATCACACATAATGAGGATGCTTTTCACGCCTTCGCCGTCGCAGATGTCCTTGAGGGTGTTCAGATACTTCTGATCCTTCGCCTTGTCCATGAACAACTGGTTCACGTATTCCACCGCGCCGATGGCGAAATCCCGGCGAGCGACCTTTGGGAAATCCAGGTTGGTCATGGTCTTCTTGTCGCGAATGGCGACGTGCAGCGACCATTCGGCGAGGGATATTTCGAACCAATCCTTTCCGCCGCCCGCGCCGGTCGTGGCGCAGCCGTTTAGCCCGGCGGTTCCAATTCCAGCGGCGAAGAGACCAGTCGATTTGAGGAAGTCACGGCGATTCATGTCCCGAGAATGCGAAGCGGCCTGCGGCCGGTCAATTTGAATTTGAGATGATCGCATGCCGATCTCCAGTCATTGGCGAAAGCGCGGCTCTGTGAGCCGCAGCATTGTTCATATCCCCAACCGCTTCCCTATCAGACTGGACGCTTTCTGTTTGTGGAGGTTGCTGCGGGTCACAGACCCGCGCTCCGGACGATAACACCGCGTTGTGTTGGTCTCCTCGAACGAGTGGTTTGCGGGTCGCCAACCGATTGGGGCGTCAGGAGCGCCGGCTTGCAGTCGGCTTATGGGGAACGAACCTCTTGGAGCGTTCTCCAACGGTGGTGTCGGCATGGCCCAAGAATACTTTAAGCCGGTTGATAGTCGGCGCTCCGACGTCTATTCCGTGGCAGCGTCGGAGGGTTTGGCGTCGGCCGCCGGCTTCGCTTCTTCCGCGCCGGCGAACTGCAATTCTCGGCGCTCCCAGAACGCCGCAAAGAAAATCACCATAATGACGGCAGCCATGATACATGGATACATCCAGAACTCCTTCCATTGAGCCATCGTGTCCGAAACCAGCTTCGCATCGAAGGCCGGCTTTTCGACGGTGAACATTTTACCGAACGAGCCCCAAAAGGTGAACGGCTCCGTGACCGGCATCGCCTCCGTGTAAGCCCCCGCACTGGTCATGGTTTCACCAAACTTCTTTCCGGCAATGGCGAACCCGAAATACATCCCGATACCCTGCGTGAAAAACACCAGCATCGACTGCGCCTGCCCGCGAACCTGTTTCGGAGCCTTGTTGTCCGTGTACATGAAACCCGTCACAAAGAAGAAATCGTAACAGATGCCGTGAAGGATCACCGCTATCAGGATCATCGAAACGCTCTGCGCCGGAGCACCCACGGAAAAAAGCGCGTAGCGAATCACCCACGCCAGCATGCCGACAAGAATCATATTTTTGACACCCAATCGTCGGTAGAAGAATGGGATAAGCAGCATGAAGAGAATCTCAGACATCTGCCCGAGTGTCATCGTCGAACCGGCCGCTTTGAATCCGATGTGAGTCAGATAGTTCGAAGTGAACGCGTAGTAATAGGCAAGCGGAATGCAGATCAGGGTCGAGCACGTGATAAAGACGAGGAAAGGAACATTACCGAGCATCTTGAATGCATCGACCATGAGCAACGCCTTCATGTCGATCGGCTGCCCCTTGGCGGGCGGCGGCGTCGCGGGCAGAAAGAAGCAAAGCACCCCCAGGACCAAAGCAGATACGGCTGCGAGCGTAAAAATCTTCGGACTCGTCGTCCAACCCAGTCCGCCGACAATCAAGCCGGCCGCGATCCAGCCGATGGTTCCCCAAACACGCAACGCGGGGAACTTGTTGCGATCATCAATGTTTGAAAACGCCACCGTATTGCTGAGACCAAGCGTCGGCATGTAGCACAGCATGTGACCGAGAATGATCCAAACAAGCGTCGCACCGTCTCCTTTTTCGATCAGGCCCGGCGCCATGAACAACAGCACGCCGCCGACCAGATGCAGGACGCCCATTGCCTTTTCCGAGTTGAAGAAACGGTCCGCCACCAACCCCAGAAACAAGGGCGCCAGAATGGCGGCAATCGGTCCTTTTCCGTACGCCGCGCCAATAATCGACGCCAAATCATTCGCCGCAAGAGCAGCTCCCAATGTCGAAAACCATGCCCCCCAGACAAAAAACTGCAGGAACATCATCGCCGACAACATGACGGTGGAATTCTTTTTCATAGGCTATGGTCGGGGACGTTAGGGAAAGGGTCGGGACGTGGCAACGAATTTAACGAGAACGGCTACGATAAGGGCGCATCTTGGCACTGCCCCCGGAGATACGGTGTTGCAGACCAGCCGCAGCAGCTTCGCGAGACTGGACGGCTGGAATTCACCTCATGCC
>CALBIE010000424.1 GCA_937893495.1 uncultured Verrucomicrobiales bacterium
GATGAGAAACAATATTTCTTTGCCGTATAAGCACCGTATTTTGATTTAGAACCGCGTCTGAAACACCAAGCTATGAACAACGAATCACCTGTCGATTACCGTTTCTCCTTCGGGCCCTGGAACATCAGTGAAGGCGCTGATCCCTTTGGACCCGAGATCCGCGAGGCATATCCCCACGAGAAGAAGTTTGTACTCTACAAAAAGCTCGGTTTCAATGGCGTGCAGTTTCACGACGACGATGTGGTTCCCGGCATTGATGATTTGACACCCGCGCAGGTTGAGCAGCAGACAGCGGCAGTCAAAAAGATTCTTGATGACGAGGGGCTGCTGGCCGAGTTCGTCGCACCGCGCCTCTGGTTCGCCCCGCAGACCGTTGATGGTGGTTACACCTCCAACAGTGCGACCGATCGCGAATACGCCTGGAAGCGGACGCAACAGAGCATCGACATCGCGCGCGGGCTGAACAGCAAGGGGCTGGTTCTTTGGCTGGCGCGTGAAGGCACCTATATCCGCGAGGCGAAGAACGCGAGGGAGGCCTACGACCGCCTGCTCGAAACGGTCAATCGCATCCTGGATTACGATTCCGAAATCGAAGTCTGGATTGAGCCGAAACCGAACGAGCCGACCGATCAGGCCTACGTGCCGACGATTGGACACGCGATCGCTTTGTCTTACGCGAGTAAATGTCCAGATCGCGTGAAGGGGTTGATCGAATCCGCGCACGCCATGTTGGCCGGATTGGACGCTTCGGACGAAATGGCTTTTGCGCTCGCTCATGGCAAACTGGCCAGCGTGCATCTCAATGATCAGAACGGATTGAAATACGATCAGGACAAAAATTTTGGGTCAACCAATCTTCGCGCCGCGTTCAATCAAGTCCGTGTGTTGGAGGAAAACGGCTATGGCCGAAATGGAGAATTTATCGGTCTCGACGTCAAAGCCATGCGAACGCAGGCCGGTGTGCCGGTAACCGCCCATCTTGAAAACAGCCGCCGAATCTTTCTGCATCTCGTTGAGAAAGTCCGCACCTGGGATCGGAATCGTGAATCCGAACTGCGTGCCGCGCGGGATTACGAAGCACTTGAACTGGCCGTCATGGAACATCTCCTCGGCGTCGCTTGACCGACAGCCGGTTAGAAACGTAGCAGCCGACGTGAGGAGGCTCTTGCCTTGCCGGTAGCCTCAGAAGACAAATGAGCCTCCTTACGTCGGCTGCTACGGGTTGTTACGTTCTTCAGCGCCCCGCCCTTCATTTTTTGGAAACAACAGCAGACGACACGAATTGAAACGCGAACAAATCGGCGGATAATAGAACGAAGCGCAATCGTATCGGCTTGGATGACATGTCAGAAAAGTTTGATTCCGTTTTCCACGTCACGGTGTGCCGAATCGAATCTCCGGTGAACGGATCGCAGTCGGCCAGGGTGAAACCGGGCAGTGGCTTGCCGGCCTGATCGAGCAGTTCCACTCTGATGAAACCACCGTTTTTGCAACTGCCGTTGATCTGGAGTTGATTGCCTGCGATGCGAATGGGTTTCGTCGTGAGTTGACCGGGTTTCGCATCGGACCGCAATGAGGCGAATCCATCCAGACGCAACGTTGCCAGGCCGACGCCGAGTGAATGATACGGTTTGGTCGTGGGCAGCACGCGGGTGCAGTGGCCCATGTTCGCGCCCAGGTAGTACATTCGGATCTGATCATCGACGACCAGCAAGGTGTTGCCGCCATAAACCATGCCGGAATCCCATTCTCCAAATCGGCCGATCGACAGGGCGCGCCGCGGGTAATCAACGTCCTCCCAGGTCTTCATGTCGCGACTGACCTTCATCGGCAGGTCCAGCGGACCCTCCGCACTGCCGGTCACGGGCCACAAATCATACAGGGCAACGACGACGCCTTCGTACGGGATGGCCGTCACTGAATAGATCTCACTGTGAAATTCCTTCAGTCGCAACGTGTCCTTCAGCAGGCTGCCATAAGCGCGGCTGGCATCGTCGGCGACCCGTGCATCATCCGCGTGGCCGGCCAGGAATGGAAAGGTGGCGGAAAACGGAGCATTCAGATTTTTCAGAGTTGTGGCCGCGAAACTGCGACGGACAAAGCCGTCATGTTCCCGCTTATACTTCGGGAAGAACAAATACTCGTTGCGGCCAGGATCCCAGGTCAACGACACGACGTCACCGTGGGCGGTACGGAGTGATTGCGGCGGTTGCCAGACAATGCCATCCACCGATCGGCTGGTGGCATAATCCGCCGTTCGAGGTTGATAGAAGAGGGACAGAAATCGGTCAGTTCCGCTCGCGTCGGGAAAGAACTGCACGTTGTTCCCCGGCTTTTGCCACGTCGCAATCTGGCCGTCAAAACCCAGCAAATTGTGGTGCTCGAACTGTTGCCACGCCGATTGCGCGATGTCCGGGCGTTCCCAATGAATGCCATCGGCGGATACCGCATAGCCTTTCAACGAATGCCGCGGACCACAGCGGTACCACATTTTGAAGCAGCGTTCGTCACGATCGTAAATCACCGTGGACATGAACGGATCAACCCAGCCTTCCTCCCAGGGCACCTGCGCCTGAAACACCGGATTGCGCGGATGCTTCACGAAAGGATGAAGCCGCCTTTTCAATCCGGTCATCTCCGCGACGACAAAATCATCGATCAACAATTGCTTGTCTGACCCAACCTGAACGACGCCCTTGACGGTTGTGGTCGGTGGCCGGTGCACTTTTCCCAATTGATGAAAGGTGCGTTCGGTCGCCCCATGTTTCCACTTGTCGTGGTCGATCAAAATTTTGGATGAGGCGCCGTCATTCAGAATTCCCGCCGAAGTACGCGCCGCAATTCGGACACCCGGATCCGGGTCCGAAAACAATCGTTCGATGGAAGCGCCGGCCGCCTTTGCATCGACGCGGCTCAGCGCATCGCAGGCCTTTTGGCGGACGTTTGGATCTACGTGCTTCAACGCGCCAATTAGCACGTCGATGGCAGCTTGTTGGATCTTTTGCGCTTCGGTCGTGGTTGGCTTGACGGCTCGAAGTGCCAGGAGATCAAAGCCGCGCGGATGTTTCGCGACCGGCTGCAGTTGAGCGACATGCGCGATGGATCGCAGGGCAAAGACGGCCGCAGTTCGTACTGTGGAAAATCGACTGTCCAGCAGTTGCGCCAACAAGGGTGTGCCTTTTTCCGTTCTTGCCTGTCCGAGCAACCCGCAGAGCGAGAGTTGCGCAGATTCGTTGCCCCTTTTTGGCACTTCATTGACAAACGACAAGTCGATGGCCTGGTTGCATCGAAACAGGACGAGTGCCGCTCGCACCCGTTGCAGTGGCGATCCGGTCCTCGCCAGCAATTTCAGCGGTTCCAAAACACCGCCGACGTCGATCATTCGTTCGGCCGCCATCATGGCCGAGCCCGCAGACGTCTGACCTTCGCTGTCCATGTCGCGACTGAATCCTTTCATGGCCTGACTCAGCACATCAGGGCCGACCCAGTCAGGATGCTGGCGTAACACCTCAGCCGCGGTCAAACGAGTCATCGCATCGTCGCTGACGATGGCCTTGGCGAATACCGGCCCCACTAACGACTGATCGGCGTCAGCCGCCGCGAGTCCTTCGAGCAATGTTTTCCGCACCAACCGATCCGGATCGTCGAGCACCTGCGGCAATCGATTCAAAAAATGGGCAACTGCGTCCTTTGACTTTGCCAGTTCACGGACCATCGCCATCCGGATCAACGGATCGTCATGATTCAGGAAGCGCTCGATCAATGCGAGACGATTTTTCGCGGTCAGACCGCCTAGATCAATGCGCTGCAACCCGCGACGCTCCGCTTTGGCGTTTCCGGAGTCGATATCCTTGAGGCACCCGTCACGAAAGACGCTTGCTGGATCGCCATTGACGACCCGTATAGGCGACCCCATGGTGCCGCTCAACCGGCAGCTCAGCAGATAGAAATCATCACCGGCATCGTTCCCGGTATAGATACCCACCCAGGCAGTGTTCCCGTCCGGCGAAAGTGCCAAACCCGGTCGGCCGCCGTTCTCCGAAACGAGATTATGTGTGTCCACCTGGCCATTCTCGATCACGGTCAACATCACCGCACCGACCTTTCCGCCGTAATCCTTCGGAGCGAATTGCCGTCCAGCGCCTTGCTCCCAGGCAATTGCCACCCTCGTTCCAGCGGCGGCAATATCCGTCCGTCCCACGTGAGATTGATCGGTGGAAGTCGCCACGACTTTGACCTGCCAGTTGCCATCGGCCAAAAGGGTGGCGTGATTCAGTTCGCGAATTCCTTCGTCACGTTCTCCGGCTGCGAAGGAGACGTGGATGCGATCCGCCGGGTTCCGCGTCGAGGCAATCATTCGCGCGATGGCGACCTTGGCGATCTGCTTTTTGGTCCATTGCTTGTCCGCCGTGCGGGTTGCACAGATCGGGCCGCCTTTCGTCGGGCAGAAGACGACCCGAATCGTGCCGTTCTTGTGGACCTCCAAATCAAACTGGCCGGAGGCGACGTCGGTCAATTCATCGGGTCGAGTCGCCCGCCATTGTCCGCCATCCGTTCGTTCCCACACGGTCAGGCGGGTTCGATTGCGATCCAAACAGACCACGATCGGCTGTCCATCGGGCAGCAATCCCAACGAGACATTGTTGCCACCGTAAGTGACGTCTGCACCAAATGATTCCAGCCGCCAGACGCCGTCAACCCGGTGCCAGTAATCGACTCCGTAAGGTTGCCCACGATGCCGGTTGGCAATGTGAAGTTCGCCGGCCGCATCGCAGGCCAGATCGAACGGAAAACCGTAGGTCGCCCAGCCTTCAACATTCCAGGTCGATTCGCTGTCAATCGCTGACATCCGAATTTCTCCGGACGGATCGATCATGCCCAGCGGTTTGCAAGTGAAATTGCCGGCCGTCAGCGTGTAGGTAAAATACACCTGGCCTTGTGGTGAGACGACGAAGCGACTGCGCTCACCGGCAATGGGTCGTCCATTATCGACCTGGATATCGACTCTTTTCGAATTCAATACTGCACCTGAAAGAAGAGGTCCGGTTAAACCCGCGAAGGAACAAAATAAGGGCACCAAGTGTGAATGCAATCGCATGGTATTTAATCGGAAAGCTAAAATTGGGTTTACTGTTGAGGCGAGTCGATGAGCTTCGGCAAAGATTCAGTGAGCCGCTGCGGCTGACGTCGCTTACGTCTCGGTCCGACAGCCGGATCGCTCAGGCGGTTTGGAGTTTTTCCAGCAACTCGGGTGGAATTCTCGCCGTGTAGACCTGGGCAATTCCGGTGCGATCCGAATTGAAAACCACCCGATGATTGCCGGGTGTGATGTAGGGGTGAGTATGGGTGTATTGGGGATAACCGCCGCTGGCCTGCGTGTCGCACAGTGGCAGGACGCGTTGGGTCGCGATGCAGCCGATGTGCAGGCGACCTGACTTGATGTCATCCACGACATAAAACTTTCCGTCGGGCGACGCGGAGATGTGCATGTATCCGTTCCCGCGGGCAATGAGCGTAGCTTTTTTGTCGCCCGGTGCCGCGACATAAACCTTGCCACCATGTGTCGTCAGTAGAACGCGACCGGTCTTTCCAATCCAGCACTCGTGCCCGGTCACGGGCGTTGTGTGCGGTGTGCCGATCGGCAACGAGCGTTGGTTTTTCCCGTCTTGATCGATGACGTACAGGGTCGCTCCTTTGGGGCCGACTGACCGAACCGCATTGTACTGATTATCGAGCAGTCCGCCGCGATTGTGCTGCACCATCAATTCGCCTCCCGCAGGACTGAACTGAAGGTGGGCGTTGAAGATGTCGTCGTTTTCATGAATCAGGTCCCACTTGCCAGTCCGAAAATCGATACGCTCAATTCCGTAGCGGCGTTCCCCGAGCCGGCGCAGGATCATGCAATAGCGTTCATCCGGACTGACGGCGAGGAGGCCGCGGGATACGGGCGTTGGACATTCCCCGAAGCGGAATACTTCGGTCTGTTCCAGCGTCGTGAAATCGACGCGCATGATGGGGTGCGCGCCCTTGTCGTCCCGGCGTACATAGAACAGCGTATTGCCCAGCCCGTTTCCGGCGACGAGAAAAAAAGCCGCATCACCGATTCGCATCACTCCCCTTTTATTCAGGTCAACGACAAAGAGCTCCATCGGGCCGTCATGAACATTGGTGTTCGACAAACGAAGGAAAGCGATGCGTGTCCCGTCGGCGGAACAATACAGTTGCTCGCCGTAAATATTGTGACTGATTGCGGCTGCGCTCGTGAGTTGCCAGATTTCCGATCCACAAAGCGGATCGGTCCCGCGTCGGATGAGTTCTCGCGACCAGCGCTTCGGTAAACCGAAGGCCGGTTTTGGAACCGTGTCTGCCCCGAGGGAACGAAGCCCGAAAGTCTCTCCCGAAAGTGCTGCCAAACCCGCCATTCCGACGCCCTGCGCACAGGCATCGAGGAAACCGCGGCGGTTCTGGAATTCGGGTGAGATTCCCGGCTGAATACCTGCGTCAATGAAGGGTTTGGCTCCCGTTTTCGGAGGCATTGTCGTGGTCGGTGGAGTCATGGTGGCAGAGTAGGGGGGCGACAACGCTTGATCAAACGGTTTCTCGTCTAACCCGAGCGTCTCGGTCTGCAGCACGCCTGCCGGGGCTTTCATTAATCGGGCGGTGCCTGGATTCAGGCAACTGCGTTTGGTATTGAAAGCAATCGAAAGGAGCGACAACCTGCCGGGAAATCACGGTTACCAATGAACACTTTTCTTCGCTTTTTCATTCTGGGTTTTTTGATCGTCCCGTTTCGAATCATCGATGCCGCGAAACCGGAGCGGCCCAACATCGTTCTGATCTTTGTCGATGACATGGGATACGGCGATCTTGGTTGTTACGGCAATAAACTGAACAAGACCCCGAGTATCGATCGCCTGGCGGCCGAGGGGCAGCGGTGGACGAGTTTCTATTCTTCCGGATCGACTTGCGTTCCGAGTCGTCGCGGTTTGATGACCGGACGGCATCCGGGCCTGATGCAGCGGGTAAACCTGGCCGAATCACGGGATCAACTCATGGCCGCCATGCTGAAACGGCAGGGGTATGCGACCGCTATTCTGGGCAAGTGGCACCTTGCCGGTTATCCGAAAGATTTCACCACCAGTCCGATGCATCCGCTGGAATGTGGTTTCGATTATCATTACGGGACTCCCGGGAGCAACGATGTCCCGGCTCCGCCCGGAACAAAGCAGACCCGCAAGCTGTTTGACAGTTGCGACAAGTTCACCTTTCAGGTCCCGTTGATTCGCGGGCGCGAGATAGTCGAGTTTCCCGTGAATCAGGAACTGCTGACGAAGCGCTATACGGAGGAAGCCGTGAAGTGGATCCGGGAGCGGCGGGATGGACCCTTCTTCCTTTATCTTGCGCACAACATGCCGCATGCGCCGGTCTTTGCTTCCGGGGAATTCCAGGGTCGCAGCAAGGGCGGACGATTTGGCGACGTGGTTGAAGAGATCGACTGGTCGGTCGGGCAAGTGATGGCCGCGGTGAAGGAGGCGGAGCTTGATGAGAAGACGCTGATCGTTTTTACGAGCGATAATGGTCCGTGGACGATGTTTGGTCCGCATGGCGGGACGGCGGCTCCCTTGCGCGGCGAGAAGGGGACCTCATGGGAAGGTGGGTTTCGCGTTCCCGGTATCTTTCGTTGGTCGGGAAAAATTGCGCCGGGTGAAATCGCCGGCATGGCGGCGAATCTCGACTTGTATGCCACGTTCGCAAGCCTGACGGGAGGTGCTCAACCGACTGCCAGCTCCGGCTATATTTCCCAAGATTTGTCAGGCGTGCTTTTTCGGAACGAAGCCAGTCCGCGTACCCAGTGGTACTATCCCAGCGGCTCAACGGCCTTTCGTTCCGGCAATTACAAGATACACGTCAGTTCCAAGCTGCGTTCCTCCAACCCTGACACTCGTAAACGCGAGCCAATCACGAAACATGATCCGCCCTTGCTCTTTGACTTGTCGGCCGACGTCGGTGAACGAAAAAACATTTCTGCTGAACATCCGGATGTCGTCGCCCGCTTGCTGGCGGAGATGAATAAGTTTCGGAATGCAAAATAGTACGTAAGAACCAATGACTAATTTCACCAGAGCTCTCCTCGGTGGCCTCGGATGCCTTGTTTTGATCGGTTCACCAGACCGATCGGTTGCGGAAAAACCGGATCACTCGCGACTCAACGTCCTTTTCATCGCGGCCGATGACATGAATTGCGATCTCGGCGCGTACGGCAACAAGCAGGTGAAGACTCCGAACCTTGATCGTCTCGCAAAAATGGGCGTCCGCTTTGATCGCGCTTACTGTCAGCAACCGCTTTGCGGACCGAGTCGCGCCAGTCTGATGACGGGGCTGCGCCCCGATACGTTGGATATGCATACCCTGGCGCATGAGCTGCGAAAGAAGAACCCTGACGTGGTGACGCTCGGGCAGATGTTTCGTAACCATGGCTACTTCTCGGCACGCGCCGGGAAAATCTATCATTATGGCAATCCCAGCCAAATCGGCACGGACGCGAACGACGATCCGGCCACGTGGGATGAGCGTTACAATCCGGCCGGCATCGACAAAACGCGGGAGGAAAAAATCATCCGCTACAATCCCGGCAAGGGACTGGGCATCTCCATGGCGTGGTGGGATCCGGTGAGCGAGGACAAGGAGCATACCGACGGGATGGTCGCGTCGAAGATTATTGAACTGATTGAGAAGAAGAAAGATGAGCCATTCTTCCTCGCCGCCGGTTTCTTCAATCCGCATTGCCCCTACGTTGCACCAAAAAAATACTTCGACTTGTATCCGCTGGACGAAATCACCATGCCCGATCTCAAGGAAGCCAAAGCAGATTTGGAGGATGTTCCGCCGATGGCCATCCAGCGCGATACGCGGAACTGGCCCTACTACTTCAAGGACATCACGGTTGAGCAGGCGCGCAAGTGCAAGCAGGCTTATTACGCCTGCAATTCTTTTGTCGATGCGCAGATCGGTCGGTTGCTCGATGCGTTGGAGGAAAACAAACTCATGGACAGGACCATCATCGTGTTCTGGTCCGACCACGGTTACTTCCTCGGCGAAAAAGGACTCTGGTATAAGCGCAAGGCGTTCGAACGCTCCGCCCGGATGCCTCTCATCTTTGCCGGGCCGGGCATTGTCCGAAACGATTCGACCGTCAAACCGGTTGAACTGGTCGATCTTTATCCAACTCTTGCCGACCTGTGCGGACTCACTCCGCCGAAAAATCTGGAAGGCCGTTCACTTCGCGTGTTGCTGGAGAATCCATCCAGTGCGAAATGGGATAAACCCGCCGTCACGCAGGTCTGGCACAATCGAAAGGCATGGGGCTACTCCCTTCGCACCGAGCGCTGGCGCTATACCGAATGGCTCGAAGGCAAAGCGGGGCGTGAACTTTACGACCACACAGTCGATCCGGATGAGATCCACAATCTCGCCAACAACCCCGACCACGCAAAGACCATTGCGGAACTCGGCAAACAGCTCCACCCGTTCGTCAGGTTGTCGAAAGTGAAACGTCCGTGAACGTCGGAACGCCTCCATCGATTGGATGTTTTTGGCAGTCAGCGTAGCCGTGCCATTCAATCTAAATCCGGTGGCTTAATGGCCACAAAAAATACAAAAAGGCACAAGAATATGAAATTTCTTGTGAACCCGAGTGGCGTTGGCAATTCACCCAACGGGTGAGTGGTTTGGGCAGATCCAAACTTTCCTCCCCGGCCTCATTTCGTGGGTTTTTGTGTTTCTTGTGGCTACCTCAATTGCCATTTTTGAGGTTCGGCAGTCTGTTTGGATGACACGAGGAGTGAGGGGTCGAAAACGCCCGATTGGATTTATCGCCAGGTATTGTTCTGATCCCTTACCGCAACTGAATGAAAGATTTCAGCAATACTGAACTTGTTTCCCGGTGGTGCTTCCAGATGATGCCTGGAATTTTTTGCGATGGAAAAAATTTCAACCAGGTCGGTGCGTTTTTTCAAAATCTTATGCACCTGATCGATGAACACGAAAAACACGCCTTCATGCTTCTCCTCGGCAGCGATGGTCTTCAATACAGCAATCGGATCCATGCCCGCCGTTTTCAGAAAGGATTTGTCCGCGTTGGCAATATGCGCCAGCACAATGGCGGCTCGCCAGCGCTGGCCATGGGTGGTTCCGTGAATAGCCAAATCAGCGGCCAGATTGTAGCCACTGGTATCTCCCGACTCGGCCAATACTGTGGCAACTTCAAGGGCATGCTCCAGACCATTCTTTTCAACTGAAAAGGCCTTGAGGTCTTTCTTCATCTGTCCGATTCCTCTCTGGTCGCCCAGAGTACCGAGCAGATGGGCCGCGCCCCATCGAACGATTGGATCATCGTCCGCGAGGGCTTTCCGCAAGGCGGGTATCGCCTCTTTTCCATTGCGTTCGGCCAGCAAGCCCAGCTCGCCATGAAAATGATAATCGAACGTATCGTTCATGGAACGATAGGCCATTTGGCGGGTGTCCCATGGAAACCGGTGCTGGGCACGGGGTTGATGAAATTGAAACGCCGCCTCCACGCCAATGGCCTTATAGTATTCCGCGATAGCGGCTTCCGCCGCCTTGGGGCCCCATCCGGGAAACACCCCGTCACCCGTTGGAGAGCTGGAAAAAAACACGCGCGGCGCAATGGCCGCAGCCACTTCATGGAAATCAAATGGAAATTTTGTGTGATCGGAGTGGTAGATTGTTTCCAACGGAGGCATGTATCGAGGCAGCGCCCAGGTCTTGAGTCGTCCCTTTTTGGTTTCGTAGTATTCGAAAGGTGTCCAACCACAGCTGGACACGGCAATCTTCACCCGTTCATCAAAGGCCGCCAGGAACATGGCATTGTGTCCGCCCAATGAGTGGCCAATGGTTCCAATTTTGTCGGGGTCCACGTCTGGATGTAATTGCAGCAGATCGACACAGCTCATATGGTTGAATACACCCTTGATGGTTCCGGATTCGTAGCGTTCCGTATCGAAATCATAGGGTTTAGAGTCACCGAAATCCGGGTAATCCGGCACGATCACCACGTAACCCTTCATGGCCAGTTCAATCGGGAAATTACACAAGGGCCAGCTTTCGAAACTGGCCTTGCCGGTCGAACCCGTCGGATGCATACCAACAATTCCAGGTCGCTTTTCGCCGGGCTTTTTGTTCAACGGCTCGTAAAGAAAAGCGTGGACCACCTCTCCGTCCGCCACGTCGAAACTGATGGTCTTTTTGGTGTATCGACCCCGCACCTGCGTGTTCACCACTCGAATGTTAAAGTCACTCAGACTGTTGCGCCTGGGGCGTTTGGGTAGCGGCCCCATTCCCTGCAACATACCCTCGATAATTTGTTGGCGCTTTGCCTGGAAATGTTCCGGCTTCGTAATCGGTTGCAACCGATCGGCTTTGTCGTAAAAGACCAGTAGATCCCTGAGCTTTGGAGGAGCCTTTTTCTTTTCGCAGTTTTGGGGATCGGCCGGCGGCGCATTCAGCAGTTTGAAATTATCGACCCAAACCCGAACGCCGAATCGATTGACGCCCCTCCTCTGGAAAACCCTGAAGGTGATTTGGTAACTCTTTTCTTCTACGTACTTGTTTCGGCCAACTTGCTTGAGCTTCGCCTCCTTCAAGTAGCCGGTAAGATCCAGGGAAACCTTCCTCCATTCAGTATCTCCTCCGGCGACATCGGATTCCCAGATCACCTCCTGATCGAGGAGCAGTTCCATCCAGTGATATCCTTTGGTGCCACCCGTGTAATCGTCTTTGACGTAAAATGATATGCCCCTGTCTGCCTGGGTCAGTTCCAGAACCTGCGTGATGCCCGCAAAATCCTCCTTTTTTGTGGCGGTTCCGTTGGCGAGGGAGACGGTGAAGCATTTTTTCCCATTCTGGGAAACGGAATCATCGAAAGCACCCTGAAGGGCGTCGCCCTTCCTGATTATCTGCCAATTGCCCGCTTCTTCAAATCCCGGATTTTTCAAGTCGCCTCCTTGGATCGGAAGCACGCAGGCAGACAGCGTGAGTAATGAAAACCAAATGGTTTTTCTGGAGGTCATAAAGGGGGGACTAACGGTTGACAGTTTTTACAGGTCCACTTCGCTTTTCGACTCCATTGCGTGCCTGCTGAAATCACCATCGGCCGCAGGAATCGCGCGAATCGATTCCACCACAGACCTTTCGTCCGGGGTCGGCAATCGCAATGGGAACCGCAAGTCATGCTCCTGCCATACCCCCTGCCACCGGATTTTACAAGCTCTGCCCCGGCCCCCGAAATCTCGAATCGGGCCGGCCGCCCGGGCACGCCTGCCTCCTGCGAAGCCGATTCGGGTAAAAGACTCAGCACGACATCAAGACGGTGCCCGCAGCGCGACCGGACGATTCCAGTTCGAGCGGCCGGGATCAATATTCACGATTTACGGTGACGCCGTGAGTGCCCCCTTTACGACCCGTTTGTGGCCATTCGGCCACAAACTACGAGCACGTCCCGGTCTTACCTTTTCCAGGTCTTTCAGAGCCCGAAAAACTCCTGTTGCCGTTTCGTAGTCTTGCCGCTTAGCATCTGGATCAAGGAACCCGAAACGTGGAGACTGCTTTGGGGCTCATGAGCTTGTCAGGGTGCGTGGTGGAGCCGTTGAGGGTTTTCTGATTATTGCAATATGCCCGATCCCAATCTCTCCAGCTTCATCTGGTCCGTCGCCGACCTTCTGCGCGGCGACTACAAGCAGTCCGACTACGGCAAGGTCATCCTGCCCTTCACCGTCCTGCGCCGCCTCGACTGTGTGCTGGAGCCGACCAAGGACGCCGTGCTCAAGGAGAAGGAGAAGCGCGAGGCCGCCGGGCTGAACCCCGAACCCTTCCTCCTCAAGAAATCCGGCCAGCTCTTCTACAACACCTCGCCGCTCGACCTGAAGAAGCTCATGGGCGACCAGGACCATATCGGGGAGAATCTGCGGGCCTACCTGCAGGCGTTCTCGCCGGCAGTGCGCGACATCTTCGAGGGCTTTGATTTTCATACGCAGATTGACCGGCTGGACAAGGCCGGGCTGCTCTACCTCATCACCGAGAAATTCGCCAACATCGACCTGCATCCCGAGGCCGTCAGCAACGCCCAGATGGGCGCGGTGTTCGAGGAACTCATCCGCAAGTTCGCCGAGTTGTCCAACGAGACCGCCGGGGAACATTTCACCCCGCGTGAGGTCATCCGGCTCATGGTCAACCTCCTCTTCATCGAGGACGACGCGGCCCTGACCAGGCCCGGCGTCGTGCGCTCGCTCTACGACCCCACGGCGGGCACGGGCGGCATGTTGAGCGTGGGTGGCGAGCATCTCGCCGAGATCAACCCCGACGCCCGGCTCGTCATGTACGGGCAGGAGCTGAACGCCGAGTCCTACGCCATCTGCAAGGCCGACATGCTCATCAAGGGGCAGGACATCGCCAACATCATCTTCGGCAATACCCTCTCCGCCGACGGCCTGCTCGGGAAGTTCTTCGACTACATGCTGTCCAATCCGCCCTTTGGCGTGGAGTGGAAGAAGATTCAGAAGGAGATCATGAAGGAGGCCGAGCAACTGGGCTTCAACGGGCGCTTTGGCCCCGGCCTGCCACGGGTCAGCGACGGTTCGCTGCTCTTCCTGCTGCACCTGATTTCCAAGATGCGCCCCGCCAAGGACGGCGGCAGCCGCTTCGGCATCGTGCTCAACGGCTCTCCGCTCTTCACCGGCGGCGCGGGCTCCGGCGAGAGCGAGATCCGCCGCTACGTGCTGGAGAACGACCTCGTCGAAGCCATCATCGGCCTGCCCACCGACATGTTTTATAACACCGGCATCAGCACCTACATCTGGATTGTCAGCAACCGGAAACCCAAGGCCCGCAAGGGCAAGGTGCAGCTCATCGACGCCAGCAGCTTCTGGCAGAAGATGCGCAAGAGCCTCGGCAGCAAACGCAAGGAACTCAGCCCCGAACACATTGAGGACATCACCCGGCTCTTCGGCGACTTCGCGGAAGTCACCCGGGCAGGCAAAGCAGACGGGTCGAAGACCCCCATCAGCCGCCTCTTCAAGAACGAGGATTTCGGCTACCGCACCATCACCGTTGAACGACCGGAACGGGATGCGAAAGGCAAAATCGTAATTGGCACCAAGGGGAAGGCCAAAGGCAAACCCGTCCCCGACAGCAGCCTGCGCGACACCGAGAACGTTCCGCTGAGTGAGGACGTGCAGACCTACTTCGAGCGCGAAGTCCTGCCTCACGCCGAAGATGCGTGGATCGACGAAGCCAAGACCAAGGTCGGCTACGAGATCCCCTTCAACCGCCACTTCTACGTCTTCAAGCCGCCGCGCGAACTCTCTGCGATCGACGCTGACCTCAAAGGCTGCACCGACCGCATTCTCACCATGATCGAAGGGCTTTCCCAATGAGCTCCGAACTCACGCTCTACCGCGATCTGCTCGGGGACATCAAACGCCGTGTCCGCCAGGCTCAGCAGCGGGCTGCGCTGTCGGCGAATCTCGAAATGCTGCTCCTGTATTGGGACATCGGGCGCATGATTGCCGTCCGCCGGGACTTGGAAGGCTGGGGTGCGAGAGTGCTGCCCCGGCTCGCAGTTGATCTGAAGAATGAACTGCCGGAAGAGAAAGGCTTTTCCCACCGGAACCTGAAGCTGATGGTCCAGTTTCATGAAGAGTATTCCGACGTCTTTTCAATTGGGCAACGGCCCGTTGCCCAATCCGGAGAACCGGGCCCCATCCTTGAACGCCCCGGCGACCTGCTATGCTGTCGGCTGAGCGGGCCGGTCAGAATCCTGCTTGGGGCCAGGCCACCGGTTCACCGCCGCCACGGCCGAAGGGCCA
>CALBIE010000425.1 GCA_937893495.1 uncultured Verrucomicrobiales bacterium
GTAGCTCAGTGGTAGAGCAGAGGACTCATAAGCCTTTGGTCGCAGGTTCAAATCCCGCCTCTGGCACCATCCCATCCTGATTAACGGCTTTCAAGGCCGCTATTTTCTCCCAGATGTAATTGAACGCGGGGGCGAATCTTTCTGGCTGAATGCTGATCCATTTCGAAACAAATGCCGGTTCCATCCATTCGCCCGACTCAATTTCTTCCGGATGCAGCGTGAACGGGCCTTCGTGTTGAAGACGATATACCCAGACGAATTCCTGATCAGTCTCGGCGCGAGCATCAATTTTGAAAAGCTTCTCAGGGACCGATTCAATCTTTAATCCAAGCTCCTCGGCGATTTCGCGAATGACGGTCTGATCGTAGTTCTCGCCGGTGTCAACATGACCGGATGCCGACGAGTCCCAGCGTCCCGGATGCGAATCCTTAATCATCGAGCGTTTTTGCAGAAAAACTTCGCCCTTGGAATTATAAACCAGCGCATGCACGGCGCGATGTAGCAGGCCCATGCGATGGACCTCGGAGCGTGGTTTGGTGTCCACCACTTCGTCCTGCTCGTTTACGACATCAAAGATTTCTTCGGGCATGACTGTCATTGAGCTGCGAGCACATTGGTCATTCGCACAAACTGGTCAATACTCACGGCTTCGGCCCGAATCTTTTCATCCAGCCCCGCTGTTTCATAGGCATTTTTCAAGTCATCGGCGTTCCAGTCCTGTTTCAGCAATTTCAACATCATCTTGCGGCGTTGGGAAAAACCTCGTTTTACAATTCTTTCAAACTGGCGCGCGTTTTCACCGCAAAGGAACGGTGTCTCCCTCCGGCGCAGTGTCACACACGCCGAGTCCACTCGGGGTCGCGGAAAAAAACATCCGGGCGGAATCACGAATTCCATTTTCGGCTCGTATGCGAGCTGGAGCAGCAACGTGAGGATACCATAGGTTTTTGAGCTCGGTTTTGCGGCGACGCGTTGAGCGACTTCAAACTGCAATGTCGTCGTAATGTGTTTTGGCCCATTCGGCATCTTGGCGAACTCAACCAGAATAGGTGATGCGACCGAATAGGGGAGATTGGCGACCAATTTCTAGTCAGCCCATTCGCGACGTTCGTTGCGCAGTATCGCCAGTGCATCGCCCTTAATGATTTCAAAATTATCTACCGATTTGAACTTGTCTCGCAGAATGTCAACCAGTCGTTGGTCGGTTTCTATCGCAAGAACAGTGCCGGCCTTTTCTACCAGCAACTCCGTCAATGGTCCAAGACCTGGCCCGATTTCGAGTACTTTATCAGCTTTGGAAACTTCACCCGATTCGACAATGCGACAGATTTGATTCCGGTCGTGCATGAAGTTCTGACCCAATGAACGGGTCAGTTGGATTTCCTTCTCAGACAGGACTTGTCGAATTTCCGAAAGATTCATGGTTTTAGCGACTCGATCTCCAGCGCAAGGGCACGGACGGCTGTTTTGAGCTGCGGTAGTGTAATGGTCAATGGGGGAATTATGCCGATGACGTTTCCGTAATCACCTTCAGGCAGAAGAATGAAGCCTCGTCGCAACATCCTCTTCATGATGTCGATACACTCACGCGTCGCAGGTGCCCCATCGAGATATTCGAGCGCTAGTCCCTGCATCAAACCGAATCCACGGTGAAATATTCTAAAACCGTTCGGCACTGCGATTGCGCGAAGTAATTTTTCGAGATGCTTGCCGGTGCGGACGGTCTGGTTGACTAGTTTTTGATTTTTCAGTTCAGCGATGTTTGCCAGCGCCATTGCGCATCCAACCGGATGCCCCAGGAATGTGCTGGTGTGAATCGCTTCGCCATCCGAAGCCGGCCAGGCCTTATCCATCAGATCATTTCGCCCGATGCACGCGGACAACGGAAAGCCACCGGTCAGTGCTTTGCCAACGCATACGAGATCCGGAACGACACGATTGTGTTCGCTGGCGAACCATTTTCCAGTTCGTCCAAAGCCTGTGTAAATCTCATCCAGGATTAAAAGCGAGCCGTATCGATCACATTCGCGACGCAGCCAGGGAAAGAAATCCGGATGAGAGACTCGAATGCCACCACGGCCCTGGATGGGTTCGGCGAGAATTGCGCCGATGGATTGGGATTGGAATGCGGAACGAATCGCTGATTTTGTTTTCCGCAATTCACCTGGAATCGTTGGAAACGGAACCCATTGGCCGAAATTGCCAATTTGCTCACGAAACGGATTCCGGAACATGCCTCGATGCGTCGCGTTCAGTGCGCCGTAACCGAGCCCGTGATACCCGCTCTCAAACGCGATGATGCCTTTTCGACCCGTCGCGAGAAACGCCGTCTTCAGTGCCGCTTCGACCGCCTCAAATCCTGAGTTACAGAAAATCGTTTTGCCGCGCGTGCGAAGCCAGCGTTCGAATGTGATTCGACTGAGTTCACGAGCGAGTTGCCCCTTGAGTGGATGCGGATGAACATCGCCCATGGCGTGGCACAGCGTTGCCATCTGCTTTTGGCCCGCCTTAACGACGCGAGGATTTGCGTGGCCAGTATTTGCGACGCCGAAGGCTGAGGTCAGGTCGAGATATCGTTTTCCGTTTGTATCCCGGACGTATACGCCTTTGGCTTTCGTCCAGACGATTGGCCAGTCACCGGCCGGATCGATGAACGTGATGTTTCGCGATTCGTATTCCCGGAGCAGGGCAATGGTGTTGTCGGGTTGTTTAGGCAACGCGGCGAATGTTATCCACCGTGGCGAGTTATTCTAGCTTCGAATCCGTTTGAGCCAATGCGCTCGTGAAATACAGAGAACTGGCGCCCCGGCAGGAAGACGGAAATCAGGTGGAAGTTCAGACTCCCCGCAACTCGGGCGGCCAAATAACTTTGTGCATTTGCACCTGAAAGCGAACGGGGAGGGCGTCGGCGACGATGCGGTTCACCAAATCTTCGCGAGCGATCGGTGTGTGTCCTTCGGGAAATGGTTTCAGTGAACTATCTTGTTGATCCGGAGAAAGCGGATGAACCCAGGAAACCAGCAATGGACATCGTCCGGCGAGATTGCACTCGGCAATCTGCTGTTTCATCCACTCATAATCTTCAATGGAGCCGAGAACGAATTTTATCTCATCGGACGTTCTCAGGTGTTGAAGATTGGACATTAAATTACGGTCGCATTCGCCGCTCGAAGGACATTTCAGGTCCATGATGCGGTGAACCCGGGAATCGACCGACGAGATGTCATGTGCGCCACTGGTCTCCAGCAAAACCGTGTATCCGTCAGCGCAAAGGGACGTCATCAGCTTGAGAACGTTCTTTTGAAGGAGTGGTTCGCCACCGGTCAATTCGATGAGTGGCAATTTCTGTTCATCCGCGGAAGTGCAAAACGGTTTGGCCAGTTCTTCAATCCGGTTTTGAATTTCTTTGAGTGTCTTTTTCTCGCCCGAGGTGAAGGCGTAAGCGGTATCGCAATAAGAACAGCGAAGATTGCAGGCCGTCAATCGGACGAAGACGCACGG
>CALBIE010000426.1 GCA_937893495.1 uncultured Verrucomicrobiales bacterium
GGGCTTCAGGAGGAGCCGCGCGCCGGCATGCACTTCGTTCAACGCCTCGCCCACGGTGGTCATCTGTTCATCGACGGCAGGCATGGCGTCCCAACTGTTGAAGACGTGCGTGACATTGTGCTTCGCGAGCACGGCGAGGTAATCGGTCGTCAGATAATCCTCGTTGCGAATCTCGGTGCCGTAGTCCCATCCCTTGGGCAACCGTCCGAGGAAATCGTCGAGCGAATCGAGAAACTCTGTTGAGTGGCGAAAGTCGTTGGCGTGGAATCTGGAAAACTCGAACATCAGCAATCCGATATTGGATCGGACCGTATCGCATGGCTCAAGAAATCGGCGCTCGAAGAGCGCGGCATTGAGGAAATTCGGATTCGGCTTGCCGGCGCGTTCGCCCATGCGCGGGATGTTGGGGAATTGTTTAAGCGTGATTTCGTCGGTGACCTTGAAGCTGAACTTGAAATCGCCCGGCACCTGATTAGCGAGACCCGTCAGGTATTTCTCCGTGGGGAACTGGTAATACGCGCCGTCGACGCAGACGGTCTTGAACGTCTCAGCGTATTCGGCGAGGCATTCGCGGTTGAACTTTGTCTCGGAAAATTTTCCGCGCCACATGTAGCGGGCTTCGTCATAGACCAATCCACACCAGCCCGGGTATTTCCACGACGAAGTGCCCAGATAAACGCCGTGTTTGGCAAGTGTAGTCACTCCGTCACGCAGGCGGCACCGCGTCGGGGAATCGGTGTCCGCTGGTGAACAGGCTGTCGGTCCTGACCGAAAGAGATCCAACTGATTGGACATACAGCATCCTTCCCCGGCTACTCCGCCTCGCCGTTTTGCCTGAGCTGTTCAACAATGTTCGTGCCGATTCGCCGGATGGTTTGGACCGGATCGTTCAGCAGGGCTTTAGAAACACGGCGCGCCGTCGTGGTGTCCATGCCGGTGCAGTAGTACGTGATGCCTGCGGAATCATCGAGTTGCTGAACGGCCTTCTGGCGAAGGGTTTCGAGTTCTGTGTCGTTGATTTCGTTGAGCTTGCCGACATGCACATAAATCAGATTGGGGCGGGATACGACATGATAGTGTTCCTCGGAGCGGATGATATAGGATCCATGGAAACGGAGATTCGCGGGTGGCTCCGCCGCGCGGTTCGCGGCAAGGTCGGATCGACACTCCGCGCAGAAATCCTTCTGGTGGAGCGGATCGCCGCCGATGAGGAAGTGCCGATACTTGATCCAGATGGTGGGATTCATAAGGCACTTTTCGTCCGTACAATGCAGCCCGTCGCCGTGTGCCGCGTTGCGACACAGCCCGAGCGCATGTCCCGCTTCGTGCAGCATGATACGTCGCCGGAAATCCTTCAGCCGGCGATGGCGGTAGTTGACGGATTGGTGATCCACGAAGATCGCGCCCGGATAGGGAGACATCAAGGTGACCGGTTTGGCCTTCTTTTCCTTTGAAAGCGAACTGTCGTAGAAAAGGAAATAGAGGAAAGCGGTTTCGCCGTCCGGTGGTCCATCGAGTCGTTCGAGCGCCAGCGAACGGGACAGTCGGCCCTTCGCTTCTGAACGCGGAATCAGGTCGTCGATGACAACTTCGATGCCACCGGGCTTGAGGCAGTTTTCCTGCAGGAACTCCTTCAATGACGCGAGTTCATCCTTGTTGGGCGCGGTTCCCTCCACGGCATCGATTTCCACATGTAGTTTTTTGTAACGCTTGTCTGAGGTGAGCAGGAGATAGGGTTTCCAATAGGCCGTGGCGGCCGCGACGTCTGCGGATGTGTGACCGGGCTTTGAACTGGTCGTGCGGCATGCCGTCGTCAGAGTGAGGCAGATGAGACACGAGAAAAGGCGACTAAGACTTGTTTGAATAGTTTTCACTGACCTGTCTCGTTGCCCTAACGGCGGCGATGTTCGTGTATCGATGGTAGTCGAACCGAGGCGACTGACAACGATTGAAGCGCGCTGCCACGAAGATACGGGGAGCACATGCCGCCGGCATGTGGCATTGGGCGGCCCGCCCAATGCTGTTGGGCATCCGGACGCCTGTTCCCAATAAAATTCTTCTGTGCATCCGCACGCGCCATCCCAATTCGGCGAGCCGCCGAGCCCGAAGCCGGACTGGCCATCAGCCGGGCCGGCCCGTCCTCCGTAGCACTGCGGAGGGTGGACTGTGCTCCCCTTGAGTCGCGGTTCAATCATACACCCCATCCAGGATCCATTCGTCTGCCTCGCGGGCGAGGCGGATGACGCCGCCGCGTTCGAGTTCGACATCCCATTCCTCGCGCGCCCATTCGCGATTCGTATCCCACCAGTCGCCGGAAAGTTTCCACGGGCCTTTGCTGTCGCGAATGCGACCGTTGATCTCGCGGGAATCGATACGGAGCAAAATCTCATCCTTGGCGTTCTTTCGTACCTTTACCTGAATCGGCAGAGGCGGGCGAAAGCGGCGCAATGACAGCCCGAATCGGGGTGGGGCTTTTTGCGCGGGGTTGGAAATCGGTTTGTCAGACTGGAATGCACCGGTGTTGTCGGAATCCCCCTCACCCCGGCCCTCTCCCCCAGTGGGGGAGAGGGTGCCCGATATATCCGCCGAAGCTCGAAGAGCGGAGGCGGAAGGGCGGGTGAGGGGGTTTTCGGATCCGCGAAACGTGTCGGACCTGCGCTTCCGCCCGGTGTCATCCGGATCGAAATCCGTCAGGTGAACGGCATCCGCGCGATGCGACGGTTCAACCACGGGACTACCGATGCGGTTTGGACCCAGCAAGGCTTCGAGCCGGGCGAGTGTTTCAGCGAATTGATTCGGATCCCTCAGGCTGGCTTGAAAGAGATCGAGTTGACGCTCCGAGGCGTGCGCGGGTTGCGCGCTGAGGGAGACTCCCGTGACAGCGGACGCGGCTTTGAAATTCTCCAGGAACGTATGGAGCGTGCGCAGAAGCAAAGCGGTGTCGCGGGTGGGTTCCGGGATGCGAAACGTGCGTTCGTAATCCTTCCCATCCTCAAACTTCAGCTTCAGCGTCAGGCTCTCGGCGACGAGATATACCTCGGCGAGACGAATCGCGATTTGTTCGAGGAAGCGATTAAGAATGAAGATGAGCGCCTCAAGCCGCTCGATGTGATGTTCGAGATCGGCAGCCTCGGTGAGCGTGAGCGCGGCCTCGTGCAGTTTGAGCGACCGGTCTTTGCCGCCACGCGCGAGTTGCCAGAGCGGAATGAGTTCGCGGCCGAGTCGCTCGATGACTTCCTGCTGTGGCAATGCCGTGAGTTGCTTCAACGTCTTGATGCCCCACCCCTTGAGCACTTTGAGGGTGTCATCGGAGGGATTCAACGCGCTGACCGGCAGCGGATTGAGAAACGATTGCACGTCCTTCTTTCCGGTCCCGAGAATGCGAATGGGAGTAGCGAAGCGCGCGGCAAGCAGTGCGAGATCAGGATTGGGTGCGATACCGATTCGTGTCCGGAGATTCAAGCGAATCAAGGCGTCGAGACAGTTTTGGGCGAGTTGTTGAAGGGGCTGCCAATTCAGGTTGTTATCCAGTCGAACATCAGCGCAAATTTTCGGGGCATTTCTCTGTTTCTCTTCTTGAAGACGGAACCCGGGTTCGCGCTCTTCTGCCATGTCAACGCGGTCTCCCCCCTCGCCCCGGCCCTCTCCCTCGGGGAGAGATTTCGCCGAAGAATTCGCGCTTTGAACCCCGGAACCGGAGCGCGGCTCTGTGAGCCGCAGCAGGCACCGGACTCGAAGGCGTTCCCGTTGGTCTTGGCCACGATATGTCTGGCGAAGTTGCTGCGGGTCGCAGACCCGCGCTCCGTCCGGTTCATGGGAAGGGGGAACATGGCCATGCCCGTTGGGCTTTTGCAGGCCGAGTGGCCTTGTCTCTGGAACTGGGATTTCTGCTCCCTCTCCTGGGGGAGAGGGCTGGGGTGAGGGGGAAACCGACATGGCATTATCAGGGCGCAACAAATCGAGATGCCTCTTGGAGACCCGCGCTACGGTGGCAGCGCGTTCATAAACAGTGCCTCGGAGATCAACGGTGCAGATTCCAGGTGCCGTGGATTCGATGCGCGGGGAAAGTCCGCTGGCGTATTGCAGCAGCGCCTCCTGCGCCGAATGTTCGCGGGCGGCATCGCGATTGAAGATTTTCAAATCAGCGCATCGGGCGAGTCCCTGCGTGGCGGTCATGCCGATCTCGACATTCGCCGCGATGGCCGCCGCGGTAAGTTGCACGATGCGATGTTTGTCCTTCTGCCGCTTGCTCGACGGCATCTCGTCGAGCAGTGCAACTGGTTGATCGCACATCCCCGGCTCATCCCGCAGGCGGGATTGAAGCTCGAAGTCGGGGATGTGGATGACGAGGTGCATTCGGAAAGTAATCAGATGCGAGTGAAAAATTCCAAACTTCAGAATCCAAACTCCAAATAAGCTTCAAATTTCAAGCTACAATTGGCGAGCCTGGCTCTGTCGATTTTGCCGCTGACTGAAATTTGAAGTCTGGAGTTTATTTGGAATTTGAGATTTGGAGTTTGGATATTTGGTAATTATCAGCCCGCCATCACACGGACGGTTTCGGATTGTTCCATTTCATCCAGCAAGCCGCGCCGCCGGCGGGTCACATGGAGTTGAACGGATTTCAAAAGCTGCTCGTTGCGACGTTCCAGTGCCGTGACTTCGAAGAGCGAATTCATCGTCATTCGCACCCGTGCGCTGCTGACCGACTTGGTCGGTGTCATGAACAGGCAGGTGGCGTTGGTTTTGGCGACGAGGGATTGCAATCGATACCACGTCTGGCCACCGACGCGGCGAAACTGATGCGCGGGATTGAACTGCAAATCGATCACAACGAACGGGAGATTGCCGTCGCGCAGCAGGATGTCGGCGGCCTTCAGAGATTCGTGGACGGTGCGGCAGCGAATCCAGAGCAGGCGATCACAGGCGGCCTGTCCGACGGATTGCGGGTCGAACGAATCACGACCATCGATGAGCGCGAGGTATTGCCCGTTGCGGGCAAGATTCTCGATGAGTCCGCGCAGGAGCAGTGCGCTACCGGCACTGCGATGTGGACTGACCAGTTCCGTGAGAGCGCCCTTCGGCAGGCCGATATCATCCAGGCACGGAAGACCGGTCGGAAACGTCTCCTCATCGCGCGACCGCGCCGCGTGCGCTGCGGGAAATCGTTCCGCAAGCTGCTGGCGAAGTTCGATGATTTGCGCGGTGGTTGCCATGAGGGGAGATGGAGTGTAGCGGATTGTTTTGGCGGTTCAAGTATGCCGATGGGTTTTGTTCAGTAATCGGTAATCAGCCTGCCGCGCCGAAGCTCGGGAGCGAAGGCGGGCGCACAGTTATCATTAAAGCTGCGCGGTTTTTCCGGTGCGGGGAGAGAGTAACGGATCGACGGGACAAGGGGTGTCCAATGGGAATGAATTCTCGACAATCGCTTGCCCTTTGTGGGTTCCGATTATCGAAAAGATGGGAGCACCAAAACTCCAAGCTCCAAAATACAAATTCCAAAGAAGCCTCAATCGGAAATCCGCGTTCCTGACTGGAGATTGAGGCTTGGAGATTTCCTGGAGCTTGAGATTTGGAGTTTGGATTTTCGTTCCGCCTACTTCGGCGGCAACGATCTCGCGTGATCGACAGCGCACTTCACCCATGCCTTGAGTGCCGCGTCAGTTTTGAAACCCTTCGGATCGACATAGACCATGCTCTTGAGCGGTTTGCCGGTGAAATCCATCGGGCGTGTGTGCTTTTCCTTGAGCGCTTTCGCGGCGCCCTCGTTGCCAAGGCGGAGGACCAGTGTCGTGTCCAACACTCCGCACGCCATGTGGCCGTTGAGCATGAACGCGAGGCCGCCGAACATCTTCTTTTCCTCGATGCCTTTGGTGCGCTTGAGAATTTTGCGGATGCGGTCGGCGGTGGGTTCGTCGTAGGGCATGGGGGGCGAGGGTTGATGGTTTTCAAGAATGCTGTGGGGGGAAGCTTCAAAATCCAAACTCCAAATTCCAGGGAAACTCCAAACTTCAAAATCCAGTGCCGGATTGGAGGCCGCATCAATTGAAACGGGCATTGCAAAGAATAACTGCCTGAGAGGTCATCTGCCCGGTTCAAGGCGCGTAGCGCCAACCACCTGAATAGCCGTGGGTGAGCAAAGCGAGCCCACGGTTGTCATGGAAAAGACGCAAGCCACATCGTGGCGAAACAACTGTTCACAGGGGGAAACACAGGATGCCGATCGAATTGTATAGCACCCCCGGACGTCTCGCCGCTACGCGGCTTCCCGCCAATCACACACCAACCGGGGCCTTGCCGCAAGCGGCTGCGACCCCGGCTATTCATGTGGGCGGCGCTACGCGCCTGAAACGCATTTGTCCATGGACAGGTTTTCCGTCATCGATTCCGCTACAATACCACCCGCATTTCGCCGAGTACTTCTTTCGCTGCCACCAACAGCGCCCTGATGTCCTCGGTGGCAAGGCGGCCGATGTTTCCGATGCGGAAGCATTCGGCTTCGGTCAGCTTGCCGGGGTAAATCAACATCCCCCGTTCTGAGAGGCGTTCGTAAAAATCCTCGAACTGGAAATTGGGATCATCCGGATAAAAGAAGCTTGTGATGATCCAGCCCTGTAATTCGGGATCGACGTATTCGCGGAAGCCGAGTTCGCGCATTCCGGCGACCAGTGCGACGTGATTGCGCTGGTATCGTTTCGTGCGGGCGGGAATACCGCCTTCGTCCGCGAGTTCGCGCAAAGCCTGGAAAAATGCGAGCAGAGTGTGCGTCGGCGGCGTGAAACGGAATTGTCCGTTCCCTTCCAACCCTTCCCATTGCGCGAGCAGGTCCAGGCTGACGCTTCGCGCGGAGCCCTTGCTCGTGAGCAGGTTCTCGCGATTGGCGATGACGAATGAAAACCCGGGGACGCCCTCAATGCACTTGTTTGACGAGGAAATGAGGTAGTCGATGTGGGCAGCATCGATGTCGAGCGGTACGCCGCCGAAACTGCTCATGGCATCGACGATGAACGTGCGCCCGAACTCGTGAACGACCGCGCCAAGTTGTTCGACAGGATTCAAAATCCCGCTGGTCGTTTCACAATGCACGACCGCGACATCCGTGATGGACGTGTCGTCCTGCAGCGTGTCGTGGAGTTGTCGGGCGTCGGGAATCTCGTTCTCCGAGAAACGAAGCGACTCGGTTTCGATGTTCAACCGCTGCGCGATTTTGAGGATGCGTTCACCATACGCGCCGTTGATGACCACGAGCAGTTTTCCGCCCTTGTGAATGACGGAACCGATGGTGGCCTCGATGCCGAATGTCCCGCTGCCCTGCATGAGGATGGCTTCGTATCCCTGTTTCTGGCTGACATGCCCGAGCGCGAGCAATTGTTCGCGAATGTCGGCGATGATTCGGATGAAGGTCTCGTCGCGTGAACCGAGGTCGTGCAGCATCGCCTGCTTGACGGTGGCACTGGTGGTCAACGGACCGGGGGTGAAAAGGAGTTTGTCGTTGGTCATGGATTAAAAATATCAATTGCCCACGAATGGACTCGGATAAACGCGGATGGGGGACGTGAATTGGAGAGGGGAGCACACGCGGCTCGCGTGTAGTGTCGGGCGGCCCGCCCGACACCGTGAGGCGCACGGGTTACTGAATTTCGCCAAATCGTTTTTGGCTTTCCGGCGGCGAGATCACGCCGGCGGGCCGCCGGCGTGGACAGCCGGGCCGGCTGTGCTCCCCTGACAGTGTTGGCAGGCGAAATCATTCGGGATTATTGAGTGCCCTTCTTCAGGAATGCCATGAACCGCTCCTTGACCTCGTGCGGCTTGACGGTCGGGCGGCCGAGTTCCTCGGGCGAGCCGGGGCGAATCTTGATATGCAGGAGGGTCGGACCTTCCTGTTGTCGGGCCTGCTTGATCAGGCCTGGTAAATCGGCAGAGGAATCACTCGCGATGACGCCGCGGTAATTGCAGGCAGCGGCCACTTCGGCGAATCGCGTGGTGCTGGAAACGGTCTGCTGTCCTCCGGTCGAATCGTGCTGTTCGTTGTCGAGTATGACGTGCAACAGGTTCTTCGGCTGGTAATAGCCGATGGTTGCCAATGCGCCCATTTTCATCAGCGCCGCTCCATCGCCATCGATGACGACGACCGGTTGCCACGGCAATGCATGCGCCACGCCGAGACCGATTCCGGATGCCGTGCCCATTCCACCGACGACGTAAATGTGGCTGTCGCGGTCGGCGATGGTGAACAATTCCCGCCCGGTCTTTCCGGTCGTGGCAATGATCGCCTCGTTGCCCTGAAGGTTTGTCAGGATCGCCTCCAAAGCTCCGGTGCGGGTGAAGCGATCCGCGAGGTTTCCCCAAGGCTGAATCTGTCGCTCGGTCTCAACGAACTGCGGATTTGGCTTTGAAGCGAGCTTGTGTGGCGCCACCGAATCCTTAGCCATGATGAGCGCGAACGGACGCTGCCGCTCCGTCATGCTTGCCTCGGCCTCTGCCATCACAGATTCGATTTGGGCTTCCTCGGTCGGGAACGGCAGTGACGGAATCTCGATGGCGTCGAGGACGTCCTTGGTGACGCGGCCCATCTGTTCATGCTGTGGCTCATCCTTCACACCCGGTTGGCCGCGCCAGGTGGTGATAAGCAGTGTGGGAATTCGAAACGGATAATTGAGCGAAGTCAGTGGATTGACCATGTTTCCCAGACCGGAATTCTGACACAGGGTCACGGTCTTTCGGCCGGCGAGATACGCGCCCATCGTGATGCCAACGGCTTCCCCCTCGCTGGCCGCTCCGATGTAATCGAGCGTCGGATCGTCGATGACGTAATTGATGAATGGTTTGAGAAAGGAACACGGCACGCCCGAATATTGCGAGTAGCCGAGTTGGCGGGTGTGTTCAATGAATTGCGATGCTTCGATCATTTGCCGGGTATGATGTCATCAGCGGGTTGGCATCGGGCGCATTCGAGGGGAACTCTCGGAGCGCGGCGTTTACGCCGCAGAAACGTCCATTTGCAACCATCGGCACCGATATACGGAAGATTTCTACACTGCAACGCCTCTGCGGACTGAAGTCCGCGCTCCCACTGCGGGGCTCCACCCGAATGCGCCCTCTGGCATCGTAACGTTGAAATTTGGCCTGCCTGGGCTGCGATTTTTCGTCGGCAAGTGCCGCGAGGATGGTTTTCGCGCCGCGATCGCAGGGAGCGAACGATTGATTGGATTTGATGTGTCACCATTGCCGACATCATCCATCGTTCATTTCAGATTTTCCGTCACCCAGCGGACTGCGTTCGCGAGCACCTGGATAAACGGCTGCTCCTGAAACGTCTCGTCGCTGTGGCCGTAGGTGGTGCCAAACACGCGCGCCTTGCCGTATTGGTTCACCCAGAAGACCGGGTGCTCATCTTTTGTTTTCTCACTGACCGATGTCGCCAACGCTTTCGCGTTCGGCCAAAGTTTTTCGATCACATAAAGCTCATCCATCGGTGTCACCCAGTCCTTTGGAAAACCTTTCATGACCGGATGTTCCGGAGCAACGACCTTGACTGGATACCGGCTCTGATGATCGTGCCGACGGCTGGTTACTCCAAGGAATTCTCGCCAGTCGTCTATCTGCGCCGCGCGATACGTATGCATGGCACAATGAATCACCAGTGCCGGCACGCCGGCCTTGTGGGTGGCGGTAATACGGCGGATGTAATTCTCGTTGGTCGTGTTGGCGAAACACTCGTTATGGATGACCACATCATATTTCTTCGCCCAGTCAGGATTGCTGTAGAGGTCGATTTCCGCCTGGGTGCCGGTGCCACCGTCGTGCAACACGGTCCAGCGGGTGTTCACCTTTTTGCCGATTCCCTGAACCATCATCTGGCTCTGAAAAAAATAATTGTGACAGCAGCCGCCGGTGATCAAAAGGACGCGAACAGCCTCCTTCGGGGAAAGATTCTTGGCCGGCGCGTTCTTTCGTTTCTTCTTCCCGGCCTTGTCAGCGGCCTGAGCCTCGAAGCCGGCCGGCAACAGGGAGAACAGCATCGCGACGATGACGATCAATCGGAGAGGGTTCGCAGATGATTTTCGCATGCCCGCGAGCGTAGAGATGAACAACGGACAGTAAAGCGCGAATCCGCTACGAAGGCTCCCCTTCATCCAGCAGTCGTTCAATCAACGGTTCAGATCCGGCCCGGATGAGCGCCTGCAATTCTTCGTCGCCGTACTGGTAGTCATCCGGTATCTCCAGCGACTCGATGGATGGCAAATCGTGATGTCCGAACGTCTCGACAATGCGCCGCTTGTGCTCGCGCTCCATCACCAGCACCAGGTCCGCCCAATCCAGGTCCGCCGCCCCCAACCGTCGCCTCGCCGCCTCACTCACACCGGCGGACCGGGCCTCCACTCGCGAATCATCCCGGTACATTGCCTCGGCCGTCGGGCTGCGCCAGAGGTTGCGGGCGCAGACGAAGAGGATTCTGGGTTGGTGCCGCATGAAATTCCATCAACAAGGTGGCAGCCGACGCGAGGAGAATCGGGGCACGACAATCGCGCGGCAAGGTGCCATCGAACTTGCGTCCTTCGGTGGCGGAGGTTCGAGGCGTGGGGCAGGTCTCCGACCTGCCAGTCGCGGCCTCTCTGAGGGCACCGATTCCGGGAACACAATTGAGCCTGGATGGGTCCGGGGAACCAGAGGTTCCCG
>CALBIE010000427.1 GCA_937893495.1 uncultured Verrucomicrobiales bacterium
ACTGTGATTTGCCTGAAGACGTTGAACATGAAATCCGTGGAGTGCAATCACTCTTAATACTTACAAAGAATACAAAATCACAACTGACAAAATCCACAATCAAGGGGGAAATCGACTGGAATCAATTTAGAACGATAGCCAATGATTATCATAAAAGAAGTGAAGTTATCCGAAGCAAAGACTATGAAGCTTTTTGGATTTCAGAGTTTAACAAAAGCCAATACCTCTTTTCCAATTCTAATCGAGAGATAATCGAACTTGTTTATTCTGACCTAAAGAAGGATACCTGCCAAATGATTGTGGACGGGTGTTCATTTTGGTATATTCGGCTCGTTGTATTCTGGCGGGGTCCAGTAATGACATTGATTCCCCTGATATGGGATGGAATCGTAAGGACGGTCAAAGCAGTCTTGCCCGGATACAAAATTCTCCGCGCCCTGTTTGGAAAATGGGGGCTCTAAAGGATACGTAAACGGGTCGGTACTTGACTTTTGATACAAGAGTTTTATTGGGCTTCTCTCGCCAAACAGTGGTTCTGCGTTTTCCGTGTCCTCTGTGGTGATGGAGGCATGGGTTGAACAGTTGCTGAATCGGCGTGATGTATCCAAAGCTGTGCCTGATGGCAGCACTTCAAAGGAAAGATGCCGCGCGATTATCCGGATCGGATGTTGGTTGGGGAGGTTGGTGCGAGCTTGGCCATCCCTAAAGCTCCCGCCAGATCATTTCCAGGGCGATGAGGCTGTAGCTGGTTACGAGGACCGGGTCGGTTTCCATCCAACGCCCGTTGTCGTTGACCCAACTGCCGTCTCGTTTCTGCAAGTTGAGCAGACGGAGGGCGAGTTGGCGTCGCCAGTCGATGGATTGGCCGTCCCTGGTTTTCAGCTCGTTGACTCCGGCAGTGCTGAGGGCCTTGGTCATGAGTTGAAAATAATAGTAGAGCCCTTGCGGTCCCATGCCGGGATTTTCAGCGAGAGTGAAATTGGCATTCAGCCACGTAAGCACGGATTGGACGCGCGGGTCGTCCTTCTTCAAGTCGGCATAGACGTAGCTGAGCATTCCCGCATAACTTGCGCTGCCATAGGAGCGCAGGGAAATGCGGCCAGTTTGCGAATTGGTCCGTGCTCCTGCCTGACTGAATCCCGGGTAGTAATAAAACCCGCCCTGATCCTCGGGAAACTCCGAGACCGGATCGGATTTGCCTTTCGCGGGGGAATTCTGGGTGTTCTCCAAGAACCGGATGGCGGCCTTCCAATCGAGGTCCTTACCGTGAGCGTCGCCGGAATCCTTCACGAGATGCCGACTGTAATGAAGAGCCTCGAGTGCGATCAGTGTGTTGTTAAGATCCGAATGTGGATAGCGCCGCCCATAACCGACTCCGCCATCGACAGGCGTGTCCAACTTGCCCTTTTCTCCAAAGTCGTTTTGCGATCCGACCAGATAGGCGCGCGCCTTGCGCAGGGATTCATCGAATCGAGAATTGCCGGCGGTCAACAGGCCCATCATGGAAACCGCCGTGTTGTAGTTGGCGTAACCTTCCGCGTAAATGCCGCCGTCGGGTTTCTGATTGGTGAGCAGGAATCGGTACGCTCGTTCCATTCCGTCCGTCGGCGATTGCCGGTATTTGCCGCTTGGTACGCCGTGCAGCGCAGTCAGGGCCAGGGCGGTGATGGCGGGGTATTCCTGATTTGACCACCAGCCTTTCTTGTTCTGCTGATTGACCAGCCAATTTGATCCCCTGGCAATAGTGGATTCGATTTCGAGTTTGAGCGACAGGTTGCGTTGAGAATCAGAAACGGCTTGAGCGGAAGCAAGCCCTTGCCCCGAAAGCAGGGCGGCAATGCAGAGGAGAATGACGACGATTCGATTCATTGGTGATTACTGACGCTTGGCCGGCGCCTTCTTTTCATTCTGACCGTCGTTGGATTTTACGAGCCGGATTTCCACGAACGCAGGTGTGCCATCCGGTGGAAGAATGTTTTCCTGTACATACCAGACATCGTCCGCATCGCGATCTTTGCGCGGATTGTTGAAAATGGCGGTGCTGTCGGTGATGACCGAGATGATGGAGCCTTCGATCTGTGCGATGAATTTATTCTCCCACACGATCGAACCGCTGAACGTGAAAGGTCCGGACGACATGGATTTCTTCGTCTTCCGATTGTACAACAGGCTCTCGATAGGGCGGCGAATGGTCTTACCGTTCGATTTCCATTCGACATCGATCGTTACCGGCGTTCCGGGAATGGGCGGGGGGTTGAGGCGCACCAATTCGGAATTGTGAATCGGTCCACCGGACGGTGCGTTGGTGAGGAGGGCGGGATTCGCCCCCTTCGCCCCGAGCAACAGCATGGCGATTTGCAGATGATACGGCTCGACGTCGGTCTTGAGCAGGCTTTCGTGGGTTTTGCCCGAGTGATGGACGAGCAGGTATTCCACCAGTCCATTGGTGGCATTGATGGCAGCCGGAAACCGGACGGAGCGACTCGTCCGGTTTAGCGTGATTGGCCCGATGGCGAGTTGGCCATCGGAGAGTTCGCGGATTGAAGGCGGCGCAATCTCTTTTGGTTGAGGTGGCAAATCGGCCGCAACCACGCAACCAGTTGTCAGGGCAAATAGACTCGCTAAAAACCGAGGTAATAGATTGCAGTGACGTGGTGCCATAGGGGGCAGTGTCAGGTGTTTCCGTGTTCCTTTCAATCTCGGAGCGTATTCATGACTTTCATTTTGGACGAACCCATCAGGGGCGAAATTTGTTTGAAGTATGGGAGAGCTCTCACTAGCGTCGGCGCGGGTTTTCTTCAAAACCCTCAGAAAACCAATACTGAAAACAACTTTATGAGCCCAAAAGCGTTGTCTCCGTCCGAATTGACCGAAGTGATTGCCGATCTGCACCGGCTTTCGCGCAATCTGTGGTGGACGTGGAATCAGAAGCCGCAGGAAATATTCCAGGAATTGTCGCCCCGGGCATGGCGGAACCTTTATCACAACGCCGTCGCGGTTTTGCATGAAGTTTCCGATTACGAATTGCGAATGCGACTGCAGGAGCCGGAGTTTGCTGATCGAGTGAAGCAGGTCATCGCCGATTTCAAGTCCTACCTGAACAGCAATTCGACGTGGGCGCATCGTAATGCCGCCGAATTGCTGGAGAATCCGGTGGCCTATTTCTCGGCAGAGTTCGGCTTCCATGAAACGCTCCCGGTTGCGGCCGGTGGCCTCGGAATCCTGGCGGCGGACCACGCCAAATCGGCCAGTGATCTGGGCATTGGTTTCTACGGGATCAGTCTGTTTTATCGAGA
>CALBIE010000428.1 GCA_937893495.1 uncultured Verrucomicrobiales bacterium
ACGTTATCCACGCAAAGAAGTATCGTATCCGTATGTGTTCGAACGACGCTCGGGCGAAATCTGGCTGACCACTTGGCGCGGCGCGGGATTGAGAGTGCGCCTGTTCGAAAAGGATTTCGTGACACAATAAGCTGCCTGATTGGACCTACTGAAATGGAAACGATCGCAATCATTGGTGGCGGCTTCTGCGGCACGATGGCCGCCGTCAATCTCGCTCGCCTCGCAAGCCGACCGATTCGGATCGTGTTAATCAACTGTGCTCGCCCGGTCGCCCGGGGCGTCGCATACGGAACCAGCAGACCCGAGCATCTCCTTAATGTTGCAGCGCGCAACATGTCAGCGGTGCCCGACCACGCCGATCATTTTGTCGATTGGCTGCGCACGCGGGTCGATTACTCGGACATTCCAGATCCGCAACTTCGCGAGATGTTTGTCCCCCGCCGGGTTTACGGTGATTACCTGCGCAGCCTGCTGTTCAACTACCTCAGTCCGATTGACCGCCATTGCCCGGCTCAGATCGAATTGATTGAAGATGAAGCCATTGACATTGAACCATCACCCGATGGTCCGGTGACGGTCTTACTGAAAAGCGGAGAACCAATCGTCGCCAATCGTGTCCTCCTGGCAACGGGCAACCAGAATCCGACACCGTTTCTCACCAACGGTAAGCCACTTTCTCATCCGGCCTACTTCGCCGATCCCTGGCAGGACTGGCATTCCCATCTTCCGGTTGAAAACGCCAACATCATCGTTCTCGGGACCGGACTGACCATGGTTGATGTTTTCCTGACACTGACCAATTTGAACTGGCGCGGAAAACTCATTGCCGTTTCGCGCAATGGCAAACTTCCTCAATCACATTTTCGTGGAATTGATTACCCGGATTTCCTGCCAGCCGAACCCGAAAAGCTGGGTCTGAAGAAACTGGTCAAACTATTGGAACATCATTGCGCGCAATTGCGCCGTCTGGGCGCTAATCCCGGAATCGTCGTTGACCGCCTCCGCCCGCACACGCAACGAATCTGGCAGAACTTCACCGCTCAGGAAAAACGCGAGTTTCTGACTAAATACGCCACCCGCTGGAATGTGGTTCGCCATCGGGTCGCGCAACCCGTGCATCAACTGTTGACCGAAGCAATCACAGACGGAAACGTGCAAATTGTACGAGGTTCAATCGAACAGATTGCGCCGGATGCCGGAAGGTTACGGGTCACGATCCATGAGAACTCAGGGAAGACCAGTCATCTTGAAGGCGCTCTGGTCATCAACTGCACCGGGCCGTGCGCGGGTCTTTCGGAAACCGATATCCCGCTATTCAAGAATTTGCTCAAGCGCGGCTTGATTCACACGGATGAACTCGACATGGGAATCGATGTCGCGCCGAACTTTGCGGTGCAGGACGTCAGCGGAAACAAGTCGGACGTAATGTTTGGCATTGGCCCGCTCATGAAAGGATCGCTCTGGGAAACCACCGCCGTGCCGGAACTTCGCGGACAGGCGCTTCGCGCGGCTGAAATTCTCGTGGACGCGGCCGGCGTATCGGCCGAACAGGATTACCGGATGTCAGTCGAACAAGAGCACGTCCTTGAGTATTGCATTTGACCGGTTGACCAATCGTTTACTCAGAATGCCATATCCAGCCTCTCACTTATGAATCCCTCCACCGAATATCCCCGTCGTCAATTCATCGAAAAAACCATTCTGGCCAGCGCCGCAGGATGGACATTATCCGCGCCGCTCGTTGAGGCTGCTGAACGCGGCACCAACCTGCACCTCGCGCCGTTTCGATTCGATGTGACGCCACCGATGGGACATTCGTGCTGCGGCGGATGGATTACTCCCGTCAAAGCGATTGACGACCCGTTGGAAGCAATAGGATTCGTCCTATTGGGTGCCGGCAAACCGATCGTCATTTGCGCGGTCGATTGGACCGGCCTTTTGAATGAAGCACACGTGCAATGGCGCACTGCACTCGCTGATGCCGCCGGAACCACACCTGATCGCGTCGCTGTTCACTGCGTTCATCAGCATGACGCTCCCCTCGCCTGTCTCGAAGCCAATCGACTCGTCGTGGCTCAGGGCGATTTGCCACATATCGTCGAAGCGGATTTCTTTAATCGTTGTCTTGATGCGGCGCGCAAAGCCGTGACCACCGGATTGACAAAGGCCCGACCCGTCACGCACATCGCCCACGGTCAGGCGAAGGTGGACAAAGTCGCTTCCAATCGCCGCGTGTTTCGCGACGAAAACGGACGTATCAAGGCCATGCGAGGGAGCGCCTGCAGAAATCCGGAACTCGTTGCCCTGCCCGAGGGATTGATTGATCCGTGGCTGAAGACGGTCGCGTTTTACGACCGGGATACGAAGATTACCGCCTGCCATTACTACGCGACGCATCCGATGAGTTACTACGGCCGCGGCCACGTCAGCAGCGACTTTGCCGGACTTGCGCGGAAGCGACGGCAGAGGGACGAACCGGGTTGTCTGCATCTCTACTTCACTGGCTGCGCCGGCAACATTGCCGCCGGCAAATACAATGACGGCTCGACCGAACGACGCCCCATCCTCGCCAACCGGATGTACACGGGAATCGTCGATTCCGAGCGAAAGCTCAAACGAACACCCATCTCAAGCATTGGCTGGCGAACAGCGGAACTGCTGCCGCCGGTCCGCAGCACATTAAATGCCGAGAGCCTGGCCAGGCAGATTGCGACAAAGGGCAAACACATATCGCAACGCAATCGCCCGGCCTATCAACTCGCGTGGTTGCGTCGCGTGGAGCAAGGAATTCCATTCATCCTCAGCGCACTCACGGTGAACGACTGCAGTCTTCTTCACCTTCCGGCTGAAGGCTTTATCGAGTATCAACTTCGAGCGCAACAGGCGAACTCGTCTCGATTCATCGCCACGGCCGCATACGGCGACAGCGGTCCTTGGTATATTCCAACGAAAGAGGAATACCCGAATGGCGGCTACGAAGTCAGCGTCGCCTTCGCCGATCCAGCAGTGGACGATTTGCTGACGAAAGGAATCCGGCATCTGGTGGCGTGACGCAAGTGTCAACCGCAAGCCGGTCCCGTGACATTCAATCCCACCTTGCTTTCATTTC
>CALBIE010000429.1 GCA_937893495.1 uncultured Verrucomicrobiales bacterium
CAAATGGTCCGCCCGTTGTAGGCATCTAGACAAGCCACCCCATGCACGCCACCGACAACCATGTAGCCTTCATGATAAAGTGGCGCCGGTCCTTGCCCATGTCGGTTCGGTATCTCAAAATCCACGTCACGAAACCAGAACATCGACAGCGTCCCCTTAACAATCGCGTCATCTGAACAAAGCGTGTTGGCTGGATTGGAATTCTGATGCGTCCAACTCCCCGCTCCGGGCAATGCGCCCCGCGTGGTCACTTTCAGTTTTCCGATTTGTCCGAGGCAGGTCTTGCCCCCGTACGGCCGCTGCATTCGTTTCGCCTCATCGCGCATGCCCTCATCCAACGGCGCGGCCAGTCCACGACTGGAAACAACGAGGTTTGCGAAATAGTCCGGATACGTCACTGCATTGAGTGGTGACTCATGCACCGTCACGCGAACACCGTAAAGGCCCGCTTCATCCAGTCGCTTTCGCGCCAACGCGGCTTTTGCCGGGTCGGATTCCACCGCGTAGATTTGAAGTTGGGAACGTTTCGCGAGTTCCATCGCCAGTTCACCCGTGCTCGCCCCGAGATCCAGACAGAAGCCCTTCGTAATTCCCGTTTTGGCAATAATCTCGTCCGCAGCCCGCGCGTAGTCGATCCCGTGCGATGCCGTCGGATTGGTTTTCGAACGGACTTCGGCCACCGTCTCCGCAACGGATGCCCGCTCGCCGTCAAAACAATAAATCATTCCTTCGTCCGTGCTCGCCACAAACCGCCCGTTCGCCGCAGCCAGTCCCAACACCTTTCCCTCAACCGGATGCGACCACCAGATCGTACGTTGTCGCGAATAATCGATCGCGCTCACCCGACCGTCCTCCCCGCAAATCGCGTCCGTGCGCGCGACGATGAAATCGAGAATCTCGCGGTCCATCGAAATCAATCGGCTACTCTGCAAGCGGCGCACCGGCACGAACTTGCCGGCTTTGTCTTTCTCGTAAACATTCGCCCATTTGTATTCCGTCAATGAACGACCTTCGGCGCGCACCAGACCATTCGGCACCGCGACGGTTGCACCATGTCCCAACTGGGCAGACAAATCACCGCTGGCCTGTTCAAACAAACAACCGTCGTTGTACATGAATTTGTCCATCGCCATCACGCGCGATCCGCCTCGCTGATTGTTTTTTTGCAGATGGTAATAACGGAATTCTCCGGTCGCACGGTCATAGGCCGCCGGCACGGCTCGTCCGGTCGGCACAAACAGCAATTCCTCCGTCGCCACCAAAGCGCCCTGAGCCGACACTCCGCTGTAGGCCTCCGCGCCCCCGTGGGGTTGCCCCATCATCATCTGGCCGGTTTTGTTGTTGGTCCAGATAACCTTCCCGGTGGCCGCGTCAAGGGCATGAAGAAAAACGCCGTCGCTCGGCCAGACACCGGCGGCGTAATACACCGCATCCTTGAACACCACCGGACCTCCGCGCGCTGGCCATTTCGAAGTCATTCGCTCGTTGCCGATGACGAATTCGCTGCCGGGTCCGCCCCGATGTTTCCAGAGCACCCGACCATCGCTCAACGCCAGCGCGTAAAGCCATCCGTCATCACTCGCGACGAGAACTCGATCCTTCCAACCGACCGGCGCAAAACGGATGGGCGCTCCAGTAAAGAATGTCCATTTGACCCGGCCGCTCCGGGCGTCGAGCGCGTAAACCTTGTCATCCGCCGAACTTCCGAACACCGCGAGGTCACCCACCAGAATGGGTTGGAAGACCAGATCGAACTTCATCCGCTCGGCCGTCGGCCAGGCGGGTCGCGGCTTGTGCGGCACCTTGAATTTCCAGCGCAGCGCGAGTTGATTCGGAATCGGTTCCGGCGTGTATCCTGACCGCCCGGCGTCGGCCCGAAGCATCGGCCAATCTTCAGCCAGAACGGATTGCGCCAAAACGCCCAGCGCGACAGCTGCAATCAGAATCCAACTCCGGAATGAGACTTCCCTCGGAGCACGGCTTTCGAGCCGCGGGAACGTGGGTGTGGCGGGAGCGTTTCGAATACTTATGGACTCGACCGGTGGCATTGCGTTTCTGCGGCCTGAAGGCCGCGCTCCTCCCGAGGTCCGACGCGGACGAGTCTGTGTTGATGGAAAAAGAAGTGAGTTCATTGCGATTGCTTAATGTGAGTCAACATTTCCTGCAGCTTCTTGCGAATCTTCGGTTCGGCATTGTGTTCCAGCATGCTTGTCCGCGCCCGCCACGTCGTGTAACCACCATACTGAAACTGATCGGGCGGCGGCAAATAACCCGAGTATCCGTTCGCCAGGCCCACCACCATCGTCAACGGCATTGGACTGTCTTTTTTAATCCGCAAACCGGTCAGCCCGTATAATTCGCATGGGGCCGCCGCAATACCGAATTCACCTATACGAATCGCCTGCACCTTGAAGCGATGAGTATCCGGCAATTTGCTCAGCAACACCGTCTCGCGAGCGTAATCCTCCGGCCAGGTTTTGATCGGGCGGTCTTTCACGTTTTTGTCGAGATACGCCTGCGCCTCGGCCACCTCCGCTGCTGAAGGCTTGCGCACCCGCAACGCCATTTCGGATTCCGTCATGCCCAACGTTACCCGGTCGCGGAACTTGATCTTGCCATGCGCCTCCATCGCCGCGTCCACGACCGCCCTGGCAACAATGAACCGATCATACTTCTTCCGTGCTGAACTCGCTTGATCACTACAGTTGACGTCCCCACTGGCACCGTTGCTGATCATGCCCACGAACGCCGGCGAATCACCGTCCGCCTTGAGCCGTTTGCCAATTTCTTCGGCAAAGACGCCAAAGTAATCAGCCGAAATTCCGGGCGCGCCCGCATAGTGGGTCGAATAATTCGCATAAAGCGCGATCGGTTTTCCGGATATTGATTGCACCGAAAGAACGGTCACCGAAGGATCGGGTGTCCCGGTCGGACGAATCTTGTTCGTATTGCCGCTCCCGGGATTCATCTGAGCGAGATTTGTCTTCGCATCGGTGAACGGAATCGAAAACGCCGTGCCCGGTTTCATCAACCAGCGACGACAGAAAACATATTCGTCGCATTGGCCGACACTCCAGCCAATTTTGGCCGGCTGCAAATTCCGATAAGCCTGCACAATTCCCTTCGCAATCTGCTTCGTCAGGAACTCGCGATAATCCAGGTGCGGTTCCGTCCCGTGCACGCCCATGACAGCGGGTGCCGAATGCGCGTGCGTGGCGGATATAAGCATATTGGCAACCGGTATCTTCGTCTCGACGCTCGCCTTCGCCTTGGCCGCATCCAGCATCTCGCGATCCATCAGGCAACTGTCCACCGTTACAATGACAACCAACTTTGCGCCGTCATCCAGCACGAGACAACGCGCGTGCAAACGGTCGGTGATGTCACTCTTCCACATCTCACTGATATTACCCGCAACGCGCACTGGCAACTTCGTCGGGGTCACATCAATAGCGTGAGCCCCTGCGCGGAACACCCGTGGTGCGGATAAACAAATCTGGCAGCCCAGTAACAGCCCCGTGATTATAAGAAAGGAAAGGGTGAACTGTTTCATGAGGATGTGAGAATCAGATGAATGATCCGAAAAGGCCAGAGCAATTCCGAACCAGGTTTACCGGCCAGGTCAAAAACGTACGTCGATGCAACAGTCACCCTCACTTCTTCTTGGTCGGCACCCGCGGTTTCGGGTCAATCGACTCCGGCTTGAATTTTGCAAGATCCGGTTTCGAAGTTTGCACGCCATCCGCCGGCACCTCTCGTCCGGCTGACCAGACGATGCCGTTCATGATGAAGGTCCGCAACTCGTCGCGTTCCCAGTTTCGATAGAAGTGAGGCATCGTGACGCCCATCCCCCGCCCGCCGCTCGTTCGCTCAATCGCCCACGCGATCACCTCGGTCTTCGGAGCATCGAGCGGAAATTCCACCGTGGCCAACGGCACGACACCCGGCGCAAAGCCATTCTTGCCGAAATAGTTTTTGGTATAGGGTTCGTCTTTGATATTGAACGTCTCCCAACCGCGAGAGATGGCGTGTTTCGGAGTCGCGCGGGTGATCGTTGCGTCGAAGATTTTGGCGACCGATTGATGATGCTTGCAACGCGTGGCGAAGTAGCCGCCTGTCCAATGAAGCAACGGATGCTCACCATCTTCGGCAACGTGATTCGCCGCGAGGCCAGTGGCATAATGGACACACACAATTCCGCACCCTCGCTTCATCATCGCGGAAAGCTCAGCGATGTTTGCCTTGGAATTATCCAGCCGCTCCGGGGGAAACTGGTCGCCGATTAGCACCACCGTCGCAACGTTTTTCAGAATCGTTTTATCCTTTGGCCATTCGTGGACTACCCGAGCGCGAATGCCTTTCACATTGATGGCGTTCTCCAGACACCACGCCATCAAACGCCCACCAGCGGCTACCTCGTGACTGCCCGGCGCGTGATTGCTCGGGCCCACGACAATGAGCACGTCCGTTTCCGCTGCTGACAACCAACTCAAGGGAGCAAACAGGAAAACACAACCAACAACGGTTATGAAAAACCTTCGATGGAAGAACGGGAACGTGATTCGCTTCATGTTCGTATTGTGGCGGCGTGGCGGTCGATCGTGAAGCGGAAAAGGAACGACCTTTGAACACGGGCGCATTCGGGCGGAGTTTCGCAGTCGGAGCGCGGACTTCAGTCCGCAGAGGCGTTGCCGTGCAGAAATCTTCCGTATCCCGATGACGCGGGTTGCAGTTGGACGTTTCTGCGGCGTAAACGCCGCGCTCCAGGGGATCCACTCGAATGCGCGCTCGTGGCGCGGACGTCATGGACGGCGGCGCTGCCGCGCCGCTTTCGGGCGCAGGAGGCGGGTGCGGATGATGGATTTTGGATGAACCGTAAATGCGGCCAACAGATGTGCGGGAGCGTTTTGTTTTTCCCAATCGATCGCGCTTTGGTTGCCGTGAACCCAAAGGAAAGCGCCGGAGCACCGGCGCACTCCAAGACCTCGCGGAGACAGCCTACGCTCCTACCCCGGGCGCATTTGGGCAGGGCCCCGCAGTGGGAGCGCGGACTTCAGTCCGCAGAGGCGATGCAGTACAGAAATCTTCCGTATCCCAATGACGCTGATTGCAGGTGGACGTTTCTGCGGCGTAAACGCCGCGCTCCGGTCGCTCGTGAAGCGGAAAAGAAATGCCCCCGTCTCGCCTGCGAGCTCGGGCGCCGTCTCGGCGCTTGTTGGAAAACACGCACCGGGACGGTGCATGAACCCGCAGGCGAGGACGCCTGCGCCACATCCGAACAACCCCCACACTCCTGTTGTCATCAGCATTTCATCTGCTATCATTCCGTCATGTCCAACTGGTGCCTGCCCCACTCTCCGTTCGTGTCCCGCCGAGATGCCCTGGGCCTGATGGGTGGCGCGCTGGCGACATTTACGCCGGCATGGGCGCGCGCGGCCAATGCCATTCACAAACCGAACGGGACGGCCAAGGCGGTCATCCTTATTTTCAATGACGGCGCACCCAGTCATATCGACTTGTGGGATCCGAAGCCCGACGCGCCCAGTGAGCTCCGAGGAATCTTCAGCCCCATCAAAACGAATGTCACCGGCATTCACATCAGCGAATTGCTGCCCCGGATGGCGAAGCGGATGGACAAGCTCGCCATCGTGCGCACGGTTCACCACAAGCATAGCAGCCACAATTCCGGCATGTATTGGGCCACGGTCGGTCGGCCCTATCGCATGGACAGCACGCTGATCAATCCGACGCGGACGGATTTCCCCAGCATCGGAACACTGACCGGATGGTTGGCCCGACGCGACGGATACAGCAAGGCGGTCCCGCCCTACGTGATTACACCCGAGCCCCATTGCGACAGCCGCGCCTATCTGACCCCGGGACAATTCGGCGGCTGCCTTGGCGTTCACCATGATCCCTTCGTTCTGAATGCCGACCCAAATGCGGCCGACTTCAAGGTGAAGAATCTCAATCTTTCCGAGGGGATGACTCAGTCGCGGTTCAAGGAGCGAATGAATTTGCTCGGCGGAATCAAATCGGCGGCCCCACAAATCAATTCCGATTCCGCGTCAGAAATCGACGCGTTCAACGAACGCGCCGCCTTCCTGGTGCAATCCGGCAATGCCGCCGACGCGTTTGATTTGTCGAAAGAACCGGATTCCGTCCGCGAACGTTACGGTCGCCATCGCTGGGGTCAATCGCACTTGCTGGCCCGGCGGTTGATCGAGGCGGGAAGCAAATTCGTCACGACCGTGAATGGTCCGAGCATTATTTGGGATACGCACAACGACAATTTCAATCGACTCAAGGACAAGCTCGTGCCGCCGATGGAACAGGCCTACGCGGCCCTGCTGGACGATCTCGATGAACGGGGATTGCTCGACTCGACACTCGTTATATGGATGGGCGAATTTGGTCGCACGCCGAAGATCAACAAGGACGTCGGTCGCGATCACTGGCCGGCCTGCGCCAGTGTTGTGCTGGCTGGAGGGGGCATTCGCGGTGGTCAGGTGATCGGCAAATCAGATGCCATTGGTGCTTATCCTCTCGAACGGGCGGTCTCACCGGCAGACATTCACGCCACGGTTTTTGCCACGCTCGGATACGACCACGAACGTATCACCTACCAATCTGCCGACGGTCGGCCGATCCAACTGTCGGACGGAAAACCGATTCGGGAATTGCTGGCGTAGATTTGCTCCGCCCGCAACGAGTTCAGGTGATTGCTGCGAACCGGCGGGTTCAAGCCCGGTTGGTTCATCCGGGAACGGAACGCTTCGGCTACATTGTCGGAAATCCTGCGCATAAAACAGAAACTATCCAATAACTTGTTCGGCGAAATCGACAACGGAGAACCAAGATATGAGTGAAGAAAAGAGTGGAAGAAAGGAGGT
>CALBIE010000430.1 GCA_937893495.1 uncultured Verrucomicrobiales bacterium
CAGGCGTTGAATCTGAAACCGCCTATGGCCATCGATAGATTTCACGACGGTGACCGATTGCCAGAAGGTGGATCTCCGGCGGTTCAATCGAAAAGTGGTAGATAATCCTATAATCACCGACGCGTAGTTTGAAACGCTCGCCCCCTTTCAATCGCTGATGAGAATATGAATCGAGGCGCTCACCCATATCATCGATTTTCGCCTGAATTCTGCCTCGCAACGGGACGGAAAGCCGGAAAAAATCTTCGTCAAACGCCCGATAGGCAATCTGCGTTGCCAGGCTCATTGGCGAACAACCCGGGCGGCTCGACCTTCACGCATATCGCTCTCCGATGTCTGAATTTTGGCCTCAAACTCCGAGGTGAATTCGAGGTCGTCTTCCAACATATCGTCAAGCCAGTCCCGAATTTCCCGCAATTCGCTCGGGGCCATGTGAAGTTCCTGAATCGATGATTCGATTTTCTCAACCTTGCTCATGCTCCGACCATTAGCACGGGAACATGTCTTTCGCCATTGTTTTCATACCGTTTGTGCTGGCCCGATCCCAATCTCCCAGAACTTATCCCTGCTGGATTTCTCCGGCTGCTTCTCCTTTAATCCCCGCGAACGATGGCCGATCCAAACAACAAAATCCTCACCACCCTGCTCGACCGCATTTACGGCACGCTGGTGCATGGTCCCTGCCTGAATTGCCGCGTTCACAACAGCCGCCAGCGGATTGACCTGTTCAACATCATTGCCTTGCAGCATTTGTCCGTGAAGGAAATCGTCCCGGGCATTATCACGGAGCAGCAACGGATTGAAATCAAGGGCAAGGTTTCAGCCTATCACGGTCCGGAGGAAGAAGAGCTGATGTCGGAGAAGGACCGGGCGCATCGCATGGCATACGAAGCCCAATCGCGATTGCTGGCGAGACTCCGCGACATTACCGAAGACGCGCGCGATTACGAGCAGGAGACCGGCGAGAATGCACTCTACATCGGTTATCCTTTTATCAGCCTCCCGCCTGGCAATGACGTCGCGGGCACGGGCAAGCCCACTCCACGCATTCTTGCGCCGCTCGCACTGATCGCAGTGGACATGACGGTCAAGCGTGGCGCCGTGCAGTCCGTATCCATGGCCGCACGTGGCGAGGGCATTGATCTCGTCATCCCAAACTATCCCCTGCTCGCCTGGCTGGAGAATCAAACCGGTCGGGACACTTCCGAACTTTTTGCCGATGAGGAAGGAGAATTACCCTACCAGGAAATTAACGAAATCGCCCGCCTGGTCGCGGAGATGCTGCAGATTGACGCCCCAACGGAGTTTGCTGCGATAACGCCGTTTGATGCGATCCCGAAGACGGCTGACCTTCCGAACAAGCCCGTTTTTCTTAATTCCGCCGCGCTCGGTTTGTTTCCCGTATCCAATCAGGGTCTGCTCCGGGATCTCAAGGCGATGGCCTCGGGCAAAGACATCACGGGGCCGGTTGAGTTTTTTCTCAACGCCCAGGTCGAATCCACCCCCATCGAGGCGGAGTTCATTCCCGAGCAGGCGGACCGCACACCGCGCGATTTCACCAGAGAACGACTCATCACCCGCGCCGATCCGTTTCAGGCGCAGGCAGTCCGCGAAGCCGAGGAACATCCGCTGCTCGTCATCCACGGTCCGCCCGGCACGGGCAAAAGCCAGACCATTACCAACATCATTGGCGATCATCTGGCGCGCGGCGAACGCATCCTGATGGTCTGCGACAAGCGAACGGCGATTGACGTCGTTTACAATCGACTCGAGCACCTCGGACTGAGCGACCTCTGCGCCCTCGTTCACGATTCACAACGGGACCAGCGACCGTTGTACATGAAGATTCGAAATTACCTCGATACCCTTCCCGACCGGCGCATGAACCGACGGGTGAACAATCAACTGGAAGAAACCGACAAGACGCTGCGCGAGTTGCACAATGAAATCATCGGTTTCTTCAACTCGTTAAATCTTCCCGGCGCGAATGGCGAAACCGCGTTTCACGATCTCGTCGGCCAATGGTTTTCCATCGACGCTCAGGCCAACGTCGAAAAGTCTCATATCGAAAACATCACGTCAGCCGTTCTCGACGAGTGCGCCGACGCCCTCCGCGAGGTGCTCGACCGGGCATTGAAGATCGACTATTCGAACAATCTCTGGGCGGCCGCGGCCGGGATCAGTCTTTCCGATTTCCTGACGACACCGGTCAACGAATTCCGCGCGAGGATGGATACACTGGTCGTCGCTGGAAATGGCTTTGACACTGAACATCCGACCGACGCTCCACCGTTGCCAGCCGAGGGTGAACTCGAACAACACGCCTTGCATCGGGAAAAACTGGCGGCGGATCTCACCGCGCTCGAATTGTTGAAACGTGATGAATCCGCTGTCGCATGGCTGGCAAAGGTTCCGGACGCCACCAGGACGGCGCTCGAACAGCTTCAGGGTATTCTGCCAATGCTCGCCGCAATCAAGGCAAAGCCACTCGACGCCGAACTCGCCCTGAATCTGGCTGGCGGCATTCCCGCGCTTCCACAAATCAACCGCTATGTCGTGGCAGTCGCCAACTACGAGGAAATTGCTGACAAGTGGTACGGCTTTCTCTTTTTCGGTCGCAAATCCGCCGCTGAAACCGCGCTTACCGCGTATGGAATGCCAACCGACAAATCCTCCGCCCTGCGGCTTCGAGAATTTCTAACCGGCGTGAAGGAGCGGCTTGTCGCGCGGCAGGCGTTCGAGCAATACGCGGAAGGCAAGTTCGCCGCGCCTGGTCTGCCGCGCGATTCCGAGCTCGTCCCGGCCATCGAGTCCATCACCGAAATACTTGGCGCCGTTGCCGCAGTTCAGTCGAATCCACAATTTACGTCGCTACGCGCCAGCATTCTCGCGACCTATGCGAATGGCGGTGGCGAATCCAGTAAATCTTCGGGCACGCCTTTCCCCGAATCTGGTAGCAGCCGACGTGAGGAGGCTCTGACCAACCCGACCGGAGAAAGTCAGAGCCTCCTCACGTCGGCTGCTACCATTCAGGGGCTTATACGCGCGCTCGAACTGTCCGCCCGTCGCGCTCGCGCCATCCGCGCGCTGCTCGACGCGCTCGATCAATCGCGATTTTTTGAAACGATCTGGCTCAATCAATTGGATCAGCAATTACGCGGGAACCAGGAAGCGCGCCCGTCGCTTGAGCAACTGCATGATCTGTTTCCCACGCTGGAGGATGTCCTGCGGTGCCAACAGGCCTTCCGATCACTCCCGGAATCTGTTCGCCATGCCGCCAGTGACTTGATTCATGACAAGCTCGACGGCGCGACGGGAATTCTCGCCTTGAGGAAGGAACTGATCGGCAAGGAGATTGCCCGTCGCATACAGGACGACCCGCAGCTACAGCAGGTGGATCAGGAGAAGATGCTGACGTTGCTGGGCCGTTACGCTGAGTTGTCCGACTCCAAACAAAAACTATCGCGGGACTACATTCTCAACCGCTGGGCCGCTCTGCAAAAGGAATTGCTCGTCGATGACAAACGCAAGCAGATGAACTCGGCGGGAACCAGCCTGAAACGCCGGCTCATCACTCGCGGCAAACGCTCCATGAAATTGCGGCAGATGATTCACTACGGATTGCGTGGCGCCGGCTTCCAGCCTGCTGTGGATTTTGATTCTGCGACCGGTGAAAAAACGTCACCGGTTGCTCGCTCCGTAAAAGGCAAGGCCGACTCATCGAGCAGGCAGGATGCCTGCGCTACGGGGACGGGCGATCCGCTGTTCGACATCTGCCCGGTTTGGATGGCCAGCCCGGCCACGGTCGCCCTGATATTTCCCCGCAAACCCATTTTTGACGTCATCATTTTCGACGAGGCATCCCAATGCCGTTTGGAGGAAGCCGTGCCCGTGCTCACCCGGGGCAAGCGCATCGTCATTGCCGGCGACCCAAAACAATTGCCTCCCACCCGTTTTTTTGAATCCGCACTCGCCGAGACGGAAATCGAAGACGTCGAAAGCGAGCAGGATCTTTTCGAGCAACAACAGGCCGACACGGAGGATTTGCTTGGCGCGGCATTGAACCTCCAGATCCGCCAATCGTATCTGGATGTACACTATCGTTCGCGGCACGAATCGCTCATCGGGTTCAGCAACAAATACTTCTATCGAAATCGACTGCAACCCGTTCCCGCCCATCCGTCCATCCGGCCGCCCACGGCCGCCATTCAATTGCGCCGAATCGACGGCGCTTATGTAAAGCGGAGAAACGAAATGGAAGCCGATGCGGTCGTGCAACTGGTGCGGGATTTGTTAAAACAGAAAACACCACCCTCCATCGGCATCGCCTGCTTTAATCTCGTGCAACGCGACCTGATTCTGGACCGACTTGAGGACGAAGCCGACCGCGACAACCTTTTTGGAGCCCGCTACGAAACCGCGCGAAATCGTAAGGGTGAAGGTTCCTTCGAGGGATTGTTCGTGAAGAATCTCGAAAACGTTCAGGGCGACGAACGCGATCACATGATCATCAGCACGACATTTGGCCCCGATGACAAAGGCAAATTTCGCCGGAACTTCGGACCCGTGGGTCGCCAGGGAGGTGGTCGCCGACTGAACGTGCTCGTCACGCGCGCCCGCGAAAAAATTCATGTGATTACTTCGATTCCGCGCAGCGAATACAAAATCCTCCCGGACCTGGACGACAAGCAATCGCCCGGCGGTCGCTGGCTGCTTTACGCCTATCTGAACTACGCCGAAACGCTGGCCGAGAAGCGCAAACAGGAATCATTGCGTGAATTGAGTTCCCAGACCGGCGGCGAGGCCGAGATGACCGTGGTCGATTCGTTACACCCCTCCGAACTTTCAATCTGGTTCGGCAAACAACTGGCGCAATCGCAACAGAGTTCCGACGTTCATTGGGGCAACGACGGCTTCTGCGTGGATCTGGCGCTTCATCACCCCGAACGATCCGATCAACGCACGCTGGGAGTGTTGTGTGATCTGCATCGCTTCACGGACACGCCGGACCTCGCCGACTGGGAAATCTTTCGGACCGCCCTGCTCCAAAGCAAAGGCTGGCAGTTTCAGCGCGTCTTCTCACCAGGCCTTTTTCGCGACTGGCAAAAACATCAGGCGAGAATCATCGCTGAAGCCAACCAATTGGCTGTCACTATGGTATTTCCCGAGTTGGCGATTCCCGAGCCGGAAATCATTCCATCGGAATCTTCGGAATTCGATTCCATCGCTCCATCCTTGACCGCCCCTGATTCAGAACTTTCGGTAACCGTGTTTATTGACATTCTGCCGCGGCTTTAATAGCAAAAAGCGCGCGGATTTTCAAAAGCCACGCACTCCAGGTCACGTAGATTCGTTGGCGCACGATTCCAGTTTATCCATCCAACGTTGAACCTGAATTGCATCGGCGTAAGTGGCTCCGACCGGCACGTCTTGCGTTCCGCGGACGATGCGGCAGAAGCAGCGGAGTTCTTCGGCCAGCATACCAGTTGGGCCCGTTGATGAGGTGCGGATTTCGAGCGCCATGGGCCATTCGGCCTGATCGCTCCAAACTTCGATTGGCCGCGGGTTCGGCTCGATTCGCGCCGACCAGCCTTCGCCAAAGATTTCGGCACGATCGATTCCGCGTGGTGCCATTCCTCCCGGCGTCAGATAAGATGCGGCGAAAGATGCGACCGGTCCCTGGTCCCATTTGAGTTGAGCCAACGCGAGATCAATTTCGCCGGCATTCGTGCGGTGATACTGCGCACTGAAGTGACTTGGTTCGGCGCGATTCACCAGCACTTGAACAGAATAGAGATCGTGAACCATTACGGAGTGAAGCGGATTCTCCCCGGCAAATTGCTGAACGATACTGTCAGGGCGATGCCGAACGCAGTCGATGAATGAAATCGGTCCGCGCCGACCCGCCTCGTCGCGCAACTGTTGGAACTCACTATTGAACAGGACGATGTGGCCCATCATGAGGTTGCTCGAATCAGCCCGGACTAATGATCGCAGACTCTCGGCTTCCCTCAAGTTGTCAGCAACCGGTTTCTCCAGCAAAACGGTTTTGCCCGCCTCCAGCAATGTCTTCGTGACCGTAACGTGGGCGGCCGTTGTGCAGGCGACGATCCAGGCTTCGGCACCGGATTCTGTAATGGCTCGTTCCAAATTCAGCCAACCGGGCACGTTCGGAAGCTCGTCGGCCAACGCATCGAGACTGGCCTGCCGTCGGGCGACCAGTCCGACCAAATCAGCCTCCGCCAATCCGGCGAGCGTAAGCGCATGCAATCGCCCGAATCGACCAGGTCCAACGACGCCAATCTTTACCGGTTCGAAACTCATGGTGGTGGCACTTGCTGACTATGTTGCTGTGTTCAATAAAACAGGTTAGCGAATAAGTGCCTGAAATTTCGAGTGTTATTGTCACCACTCCTCTCCCATTTCATCCCATCGCCGATTGCCGGCACCCGTAAAAGTAAAACCTGGGGAGTCCCTCGGCAGAGCCGGGGGATTTCCTTTCACTTTAAACATGGGTGCCTGGCTCGGAGGATCTTCTTCAACGAGCAATCACAGCGCTACGCGATCAGCGAATACGTTGCTCATTGTCGTGAAGAGCGCAACCACCAGGGACTGGACCAGCGCCTCACCGGCGTGGATGAAGAGGCGCAGGTAGTGAAAGACATACTGGCGTAACCCCGTCTCCCTGCAGCGGCCGATGTCAGGCGGCTCTGATCAAGGGTGAAATGACAACGGGCTTGCAGATTTGGCAGACCGGCGACGCTCCCACTCACGCCGTTTCGAAAACCGGCTCTCCAATCCTTTAACCGAGCGGTCACTCGCGAACAGCCCGGTAGAAGACCGGCACTCGCACAGTCGTGCTCGTGTTGGTACTGAGGAAAAATGTGA
>CALBIE010000431.1 GCA_937893495.1 uncultured Verrucomicrobiales bacterium
ACAGCTCCCTCTTTGCCGCCACCGCATGACTCCAAAATAACCAAACTCCAGGCGCAGGCTTCCAGCCTGCACGAGGCTGCCGCCAGACCGAGGCGAACACGATTATCCGGATGTCTCGTCTTGCAATACCACGCCCGATGCAGGCGGGACGCCCGCGCTACGAAGTCGGCGAATTAAGGCTTGGAACTCGGATGTGAGATTGACCATAGTCGGCTCCGTTTTGCGCATCATTTGAATCCCATGAGCGAGGAAAAACCAACCGCCGATGCCGCCGCCAAGCCGTCGAAGGCAAAAGTCTTTGCCAGCCGTCTGGCGAGTACGTTGTTCCTTTGGGCCGTGGTGTTGACGGCCCTCTTCTCCGGCAATCAAACAATTTCTTCGTCGGTCTTTCTTGTGGTCATGCTCGTGCTGGCAGCCACCGGGTTGCTGGAGTTTTACAACCTGGTCAAGGCGCGCGGGTTGACGTGCTTCCGCGAACTGGGCGTGGCCGCTGGATGTACGCTCATCGCCGGAACCTGGCTGCATGCGGGCGGCTACCTCGGTATCCACGACAACCCTTCGCGGGTGAATGACTTTGAGACGATGTTCATTATCGCGTTTGTGCTGGGACTTTGCGTGCGGCAATTCGTCGAGAAGGACAACTCACAGGGCATCGCGACAATTGCCTGCACCTTGTTCGGGTTGATGTATGTGGCGTGGTTGCTGAACTTCATCCAGAAAATCTATTTCTTCGCCGACCCGCGGGTGAACGGAGCCCTTTACATCGTCTATTTCATCATCGTCACCAAGTTCAGCGACATGGGTGCCTACTGCGTGGGGTCGCTGATCGGGAAACACAAGATGATCCCGCGCATCAGCCCCGGCAAGACGTGGGAGGGATTCGGCGGGGCAATCGTCGTCTCAACCCTGGCCAGCCTGGCGTTTGTTCACTTTTCAGACGGAAAGATGATCGGAATGACCACGCTGCACGCCGTGATTCTCGGCGTGCTGTTGAGCGTGGCGGCGGTGGTGGGTGATTTGATTGAATCATTATTCAAGCGGGAGGCTGGCGCGAAAGATTCCGGCAATTATTTTCCAGGTATCGGAGGGATTCTCGACTTGCTGGACAGCCTCCTGTTTAATGCGCCGCTCATGTATTTGTATCTGCGCCATGTCCTGACGCACGGATAAGTCTGATGAAGAACGTCGTATTACTTGGATCCACCGGATCGATTGGCACGAGCACCATCATGGTGGCCGAGGATCTGCCGGATCACATCCGGTTGGTGGGACTCGCTGCCGGAGGAAACTCGGAACTGTTGCTTGAGCAGACCCTTAAGTTCCGACCCGGCATGATTTCGATTCGGGATCCCGAAAATGCGAAAGAATTACAGGAAGCGCTCGGGACAAGGACGCAGGTGTACTCGGGTGATGAGGGATTGCTCAAGCTGGCAACCATGGAATCCGCCGACATCGTGCTGATTGCCATCGTCGGCATAGCGGGATTGCAACCGGCGCTGGCGGCAATTCGCGCCGGCAAGGACATCGCCGTCGCGTCCAAGGAAATCCTCGTCATGGCCGGCGAGATTGTGATGGAGGAAGCTCGGAAATACGGCGTCCGGGTGCTGGCGGTGGACAGCGAACACTCCGCGATCTTTCAATGCCTTGATGGCAAACCAAATAACAGCGTGCGCAATCTCTGGCTGACCGCGTCAGGCGGTCCGTTCCGGGATCGCAACGAATGGCCGAAGGAACGGTTTTCCGAAATTACGCTCGAGCGGGCGCTGAAACATCCGTCGTGGGTGATGGGACGAAAGATCACAATCGATTCATCCACCCTGTTCAACAAGGGACTGGAAATGATCGAGGCACGCTGGTTGTTCAACATCGAGATGAGTCGCGTGCAGGTCGTGGTGCACCCGCAAAGTGTGATTCATTCGATGGTGGAATTTGTGGATGGCTCGTTCATCTCGCAGCTTTCCACGCCCGACATGTGCCTGCCGATTCAATACGCGCTGACGTATCCGGATCGCGCGCCGAGCAATCGGGTGGAGACCAATTTCGCGAAGCTCGGCCAATTGACCTTTGAAGAACCGGACACAGATCGGTTTCCGGCACTGAATCATGCCCGTCGGGCCGGCGACATTGGGGGAACGTTGCCGGCGGTGATGAATGCGGCCAATGAAGTGGCGGTTGACGCCTTCTGTGATCGCAAGATTACCTACGTGCGGATTACTGAAACCGTCGCTCGGACGATGGACAATCATCAAGTGATCGAGCATCCGGAGCTGGACCAGATACTTGCAGCCGATAGGTGGGCTCGTGACGAGGCGGCGCGGATTGCGGTTGGCTGAATCGGTCGATATTTTGCCCCAATCATTAGCGAAAGCGCCGGAGCGCGACTCTCTGAGCCGCAGCAACATTCATATTCCAAACCGCTTCATGATAGATTGCGCGGCCTTCTGTCGGTGGCGGTTGCTGAGGGTCACAGACCCGCTCTCCGGGCGATATCGCCCCGTTCTGTCCTTTTCCATCAGTCGCTGATGCTTGGGTTTTTTTGAACAAATACCTTTCGCTGATTGCCTTATTGCGACGCGGGCGTATTGTCTGGCGCTCTATATTTGAACCGGAACCAAGCTAATGGCAGAAATTTTCAACATCATTTATGTCGTCGTCGGAGTGATTCTGCTCTTTGGGGCGGCGATTTTCGTTCATGAGTGGGGCCATTATTACGTCGCCCTGAAACGAGGTCTCAAGGTCGAAGCGTTTGCTATCGGGTTCGGTCCGCCGATCTACGTCTGGAAGAAGAATGGAATCGAGTATTCGATCCGCTGGATTCCTGCTGGTGGCTACGTCAAGTTGCCTCAGATGCTCACCTCGGAGGCTCTCGAGGGCGAGAACCAGGGTGAGCCCACCGAACCTCTTCCTCCCGCCTCACCGTTTTCAAAAATCCTCGTCGCCTTCGCCGGCCCGGTGATGAATGTCGTCTTTGCGTTCGCCATTGCCACGCTCATCTACTTTGTCGGCCTCCCGGTAAAGGTAAACCCATCGATCATCGGATATGTTGACCCGAAATCGGATGAAGCGAAGCAGGGCGTGCAGACGGGCGGCCGCATTACCAAAGTGGACGGCCAAGTCGCCAAGTCGTGGGAAGATGTGTTTCAAAAAGTCATCATCGCCCGCACAAACGTGATTCCCGTTGAGATTGAACAAGACGGCACCGCGCAAACTTATCACCTCAAAGCAATCATTCAGGAAGAGATCGGATTGAAGGTTTTGAATCTTGAGCCACGGGATCGCCCCGTCATCAAGGAGGTAATGGCCGAGGGAGCAGCAGCGAAAGGCGGCATGAAAGCGGAAGATGAGGTGATATCGATCGGGGGCATTCCCGTCGTAGGCCGGCAACAGTTCATCAATGAAATCGAGAAACGCCCGGGCAAGGAAACAGAAATTATCGTGAAGCGAGGCGGAGATAATATCAGCCTGTCCGTGACCCCTCAAGGCGATCCCAAGGGAAAGATTGGTGTCTATGTCGGCGGCAGCAGCACTGAGACTTATGTCGTGCAGAAACCCGGCCCGCTGCCGTGGGTGCTGATGGGGGAAGTGTTTGACCAGATTCGCACTACAATTTCCGCGCTGGCGCACTCGAAAGAAACCGGTGTCGGAGCGAAAGATCTCAGCGGCCCGGTGGGCATCCTTGCTTTCCTGGGATCACAGGTAAACGCGGACTACCGACTCGCGTTGAAGTTCATGATTCTGCTGAATATCAGTCTCGCGATAATGAATCTTCTTCCCATTCCCGTGCTGGATGGCGGACATATCGCAATGTCCATCATGGAGCGGTTGCGAGGCAAACCCCTCAACATCCGAGTGCAGGAATACACCACCACGGCATTCGCGTTAATGCTGATTTCTTTCATGCTGTATGTCACGTTTTACGATGTGATGCGGATGAAATTCTTCAAGTCGATGTTCACGCAAGACGTGCAAATCGAATCCCAGGAGAAGCGGGCGACTCCACCGCTCGAGCCGGCCCCCGAGTCACCCTGACGGGTCCATTGACCTCCGCCTTCCGAGTCTCTATTGTTCCGCTTTGCGAGTGAAAAGCTCGTTTTCGCCATGAACTATTGCGAATCACCCTATTTCTATCGGCAACGCAGGACGCGGGAAATTACGATTGGCGATCCGCAGAATGGCGGCGTGATTATCGGCGGCGACAATCCGGTCGTGGTTCAGTCCATGATCACCTGCGACACCATGGATACTGATGAGAGCGTCCAACAGTCTCTCGATCTCGTTAAAGTCGGTTGCCAGATTGTTCGCGTCACGGCGCCGACCGTGCGCCATTCGGCCAATCTCAAAAACATCGTCGAGCGATTGCGGTCGCACGGATGCAGGGTTCCCATCGTCGCGGATATTCACTTCAAGCCGGACGCGGCAATGGAAGCGGCCAACTGGGTGGAGGTCGTGCGCGTCAATCCCGGCAACTACGTTGACAAGAAGAAATTCGACATTCGCGAATACACAGACACGCAGTATGAGGAGGAACTGCAGCGGATTGACGATCAGTTTTCCCCGCTGGTCATCAAGCTCAAGGAACTGAATCGCACGCTGCGAATCGGTACCAATCACGGTTCACTCAGCGACCGCATCATGAACCGTTACGGCGACACGCCGCTGGGCATGGTGGAGAGCGCGTTGGAATTTGCCCGCATCGCGCGCAAGCACGATTTCCACAATTTCAAATTCTCGATGAAATCCAGCAACCCCAAGGTGATGATCGAGTGTTATCGCCTGTTGGTGGCGCGGTTGGAACAGGAAGGGCCGGATTGGAATTATCCGATTCACCTCGGCGTGACCGAGGCCGGCGAAGGCGAGGACGGTCGCATCAAGAGCGCCATCGGCATCGGCTCACTGCTCTGCGACGGACTGGGTGACACGATTCGCGTATCACTGACCGAGGATTCGCCGCGCGAGATTGAGGTATGTCATGATTTGCTGGCGCAGATTCCCGTTTTGTCGAATCGCTCGATTGAGGTGGAACCCATGGAATCGTCCTATGATCCGTTTGAGTATGAGCGTCGCGAGACGCCTGAGGTGGAATTGATGGAAGGTGTTTCCTGTGGTGGCGAGCAGACCATCCGGGTGGTGGTGACGCAGGCGACCTGGGACAAGGTCGCGCCGCAGATCAAGCCCGGCGCGGATGTGCGGCCGGAGGGAATCTATGAGGACCTCAACGTGCAGGAAGTGGATCCTCGGACCGACTTTGAAGTCAGTTGCGACACTCAATTGATCTCCGTGAAGGACGGCATCGAACTGCCCGCCATCACCGCTTTTCGTTTGTTAGCCGCGCGGTTGAAACGGATCGGCCGCGGAAATCCGATTCTGCTGAAGGATTGCCTCTCGTTCGGTGAAACGCCGCTCGAACCGAAGATTGCCCTGCTCCGAGCATCCGTCGTGCTGGGCGCATTGATCGCCGACGGCATCGGTGACGCGATTCTGATTCGCGGCGAGGCGGGCGGTGGGCAAAGTCTTCGACTCGCCTACAACATTCTGCAGGCGGCGGGTTGTCGTTCTTTCAAGACCGATTACGTGGCCTGCCCGAGTTGCGGTCGCACCTTGTTCAATCTCCAGACCGTCACCGCCCGCATTAAGGCCCGGACGGAACATCTCAAAGGCGTGAAGATCGCCATCATGGGTTGCATCGTGAACGGACCCGGTGAAATGGCGGACGCGGACTTTGGCTATGTGGGCGGCGCGCCCGGCAAAATCAATCTCTACGTCGGCAAGAAACCGGTGAAATTCAACATCCCGGAAACCGAAGCGGTGGAGCAACTGGTCGAACTCATTCGAGAGCACGACAAATGGGTTGAACCGGAGGCGGAGATGGCGGAAGCCAGTGCACAGTAGTCAGTACACGGTGCACAGTGGCTCAGACTGGCGCGTTTCTGGTGGCGACACAACCTGAAGAACTCCGCCAAACGAATCGCAAACTTACCAGGGAATCACCGAATAGAATCCTCGTTACAAGTGACAAGAACCGCTTACGGCATCACGTCGTAGCCGCCGAGGTAAGGAGGCGGATTCTTCAAGAAATCGCGAGGCACTGTCCGCCTCCTTAACTCGGCGGCTACCGTTTGAACGAGCTGTTGGTAAAATCACACGAACCTTTGCCGCATCGACAAAGAATTGCGCGTTGCACTGGAATCCTCTCCCGGCACGAAGGACGCCCGGTGCGGGCACCGGGCCTACAAATTGTAGGCCGGGTCCCCTGACCCGGCGCTTTGAGTGTGGAACGAGGAGTGGGAGTGATTGCGGCTCGGCCGCGCTGGGATTATCCGTGTTCGTCCGTGACTTTCCGCCTCCGGTTGCGGCTTCCAGCCTGAACAAAGCGAACGAATTTCCGCCGGGTCGTGGAGTGCCCCGACATTCGCATGTCGGGGCTTTCCTGATGGCTGACTCGACTCGGGGACCGGACAAATGGGAATCCGGAATGCCGGAATCAAATATGACGGCCGTTGACCTCGCGTTGGCGTTAAAATTGTCGATTGTCGGGTCGAGACCGACACCTTTTCTTCTCAACAACCTTCACTCCCGGAGCGCGGCGTTTACGCCGCAGCAACGTCCACCGGCAACAATCGTTACCGGTACACGGAAGATTTCTGCACTGCAACGCCTCTGCGGACTGAAGTCCGCGCTCCCACCGCAGGGCTTCGCCCGAATGCGCCCGCACCCGCGCCGGTCTTTCGACTCCCTCTGTTGTTCCAAGCGATTTTTACCCAGTTTCACAGGAAATTCAAAATTGGGGAGCACACCCGCCTCGCGGCCAGCGTCTTGCGCGCAAGACTTTTCGGAGTTCGGGTTTAATCGGCGCGCCATCAGTTTGTCCCCGTCGCTGCGACTCTGGAGAGTCGCGCTCCGGAACGCGGGTCTCCAGACCCGCAGCCGTGTCCAACAAACGGCCGTTGTCGCGCGCGACAACGACACGAACACTTGAATCGTTCTGGTGCGACCGGGTTTTCCGCGAGGGCGCGGAAAACAGCGCCCGAGGCGGGCGCGCTCCCCTTTCTGTTTTCGGAATTCGGGCTGAATTCTGTGCACCGTGGACTGAGCACTGTGCACTTCCGCTTTCCTACATCGTGCAAACGAGATCTTCGTCCGGCTTGATATTCCAGCGACTGGCAACGCCTTCCAAATCGTCGTTCATCGGCCATTGATCAGCGACGGGCTCGTCCTGGTAGGTGGGATTGCCGCCTTTGAGATTCATGCAACCCTTGTTGTTACCGATTTCGGCAATCGCCAGCACATCTTCATCGGCGAGTTTGATATCCGGAAGTGCGGCCAAATCGGCGAGCTTTTCCTCATACTGTTTGGCGTGATCTCCGCATTCCTGAATGAGCGTCGGAGCGACGGCCTTCATCGACGGTTGCGCCAACGTCCACAGACATGCCAATTGCAGCATGGTTACACCGTACTTTTCCGTGAAGGGACGCATTTTCTCAATTTTTTCATTTCCGGTTTCCACCCAACCCGCCGGCCGGTAGTTGCGATGATCCTTCTCGCCGAACTTGTGGCCCGGTTTTACGTCGTCGTGAAACAATCCGCCGTAGTCCACAACACGGGCGATGAGATTGATGTTGTTTTTGACGGCTGCCGGCTGCAGCAGATTGCTTGGCCAGGGTTCGAGCGGACCTTGAATCACCATGGCCCAATCGATTAGCGGTCCGAATCGTTCGAAGCACTGGATAATGTCCAAGGTAAATCCGTTGGCCGGCCCCGGCGCCACACCGATGAATTCGGCCAATTTTGCCTCGCGCAAAGAGTCCATGGCCTTCCAGACCGGCTCCGTGCTGTAACCGGTGGAATCGGGATTGTGCAGCAGCACACCGTCGAACGATTCAGCCTTGATACGTTCGAGCGCCTTCTCCGTCGCCATGCGGAGATAACTCGCATACTGAGCCGGCGGTCGCAGAACATCATTCGTGAAGCGCATGTAACCTTTCGCGCCATCACGTTTGCCATCGTAAATGTCGTGACCAATGACCCCGATGAGGCAGTAAGTGTCGCGCTTGAATCCTTCCAGCGCGCGCCCGAGAATCGTATCGGCCTCGCCGAGCCCGTAAACATCCGAGGTCATGAAAGTGCGGATGCCCTTGGCGTAGGCAGTGCGAATGGCGGCGATGTAACGCTCCTCGGTGATGGGCTCGCCGAAGTGCATGTATCGGCCGCCGCTCCAGGTTCCGTAAACTGTTTTTGTCGGTTGCATATATCTGTATTGGATAAAAATCTCCGGCCGTTCGCTTAACCTTTATTGGCCGTTTGCTTCCTTCGAATGTGGCGAGCCTTGCCCGGGAAATCAAGTAAATGGCGGGCCACGGCTCTTTTCCGCACGTTTGCCGCCAATGAATTCCGGTGAATCAGGGAATTGATTTGCTGGTGAGGTTCATTTAGTTACTCAAGCATCATGGAAATAAGACTGACATCGGACCTCGATCATTTCATTCAGGATCAAGCCCGTGGCATGGGGTTCGCATCCGCAGATGACTATGTCAGTGAATTGTTGACGAGGGAACAGCGACGCCAGAAACTCGGATGGGGCTGGATTAACCCCGAATTCCGAAGTTGGGGAGCACACCCGCCTCGGATCTGGCTGGCTGCGCCTCGCGGCCAGCCGATTACGCGCGGGACTGTCACGAACGCTCGGATCGTTTCGGTGCGACCGGGTTTTCCGCGAGGGCGCGGAAAACAGCGCCCGAGGCGGGCGCGCTCCCCATTTCATTTCCGAGATCGAGTTAACCGTGGAACATTTTCGGCCTTCGATGATCGAAACCGGACAGGCTGGACGCTCGGTCGATATCAAGATATTGCCCCGGCTCCAGTCCCGCCACTTGCATTAGGGCCGGATTTTCGTCACAAATTGCCGCCCATGTCGAATGTGACGAACAATTCAGGCGGCGATCAACCAGAAGGGCGCCAAGATTTTATTCGCGAACGGGTCAAAGCCGACCTTGCGGCGAAGAAGCACGAGAAAATCATCACCCGGTTCCCACCCGAGCCCAATGGCTATCTGCACATCGGCCATGCCAAGTCGATTTGCCTCAACTTCGGCATCGCGCGCGAATTCGGGGGCATTTGCAATCTGCGCATGGATGACACCAATCCGACCAAGGAGGAAACCGAGTATGTCGATTCCATCCAGAAAGATGTGGATTGGATCATCGCGGGTTGGGCGGATCAGGTGAAGGCGCCCGGGGTTCTTTACGCCTCGGATTACTTTGGAAAGTTTTACGACTACGCCGTTGAGTTGATCAAATCGGGCAAGGCCTACGTCTGCGATTTGAGTGCCGAAGAATTCATGGCTCAGCGCGGCACGCCAACCAGCGCGGGTCAGAACAGTCCGCATCGGGAGCGTTCCGTGGAGGAAAACCTCGATTTGTTCGCACGGATGCGTGCCGGCGAATATCTGGACGGAGCGAAGACTTTACGGGCAAAGATCGACATGGCTTCGCCGAATATCCATTTGCGTGATCCGGCGCTGTATCGGATTCGGCACGCCCCCCATCATCGCACGGGAACTCAATGGCCGATTTATCCGACCTACGATTTCGCGCATTGCCTGGAGGATTCGATCGAGGGAATCACGCATTCACTCTGCACACTGGAGTTTGAGGTGCATCGCCCCCTTTATGACTGGATTCTCGATAGTCTCGACGTACCTCAACCGCAGCCACGCCAGACCGAGTTTGCGCGTCTGAGTCTCAATTACACCGTGATGAGCAAGCGCAAGCTGCTCGCGCTGGTAAAGGAAGGCAAAGTCAACGGTTGGGACGATCCGCGGATGCCGACGTTGTCGGGTTTCCGCCGACGTGGCGTGCCGGCTTCAGCGATTCGAACCTTTTGCGAGACCATTGGCGTGACCAAATTCAATTCCCTGACCGATGTCGCCTTGCTGGAACATGCGGTGCGCGATGTCTTGAACAAGACTTCACCGCGCAAGTTTGGCGTGTTGAATCCCATCAAGGTCGTGCTCACGAATTATCCCGAGGGACAATCCGAGGAGGTTGAGGCCATCAACAATCACGAAGATCCCGAGGCCGGCATGCGGCCGATGCCGTTCGGGCGCGAATTGTTCATTGATGCCGAAGACTTTATGGAGGTGCCCGTGCCGAAGTATTTCCGGCTGAAACCAGGCGGCGAGGTTCGCTTGAAATATGCCTGCATTATCAAGTGCGAAGAAGTCGTAAAGGATGACGCCGGAAAAATCATCGAGCTACGCTGCACCTACGATGAGGGTTCAAAACGTGGCGGCCCGACCTCCGGGCGCAAGGTAAAAGGCACGATTCATTGGGTGAGCGCGGCGGGCGCGGTTGACGCGGAGGTGCGACTGTATGATCGATTGTTTACCGTGGAGGAACCTGATGCCGGCGATGACGGTTCGGATTATCATCAATTTCTAAATCCGGATTCGCTGCAAGTTGTTCAAGCGAAACTGGAGTCATCGCTCGCCGAGCCGGATCCTGACGAGCGCTATCAATTCGAGCGGCTCGGTTATTTTTGCGTCGATTCCGATTCCCGACCCGGGAAACTGGTTTTGAATCGCACGATTACCATGAAAGACACCTGGGCGAAAGTGGCGAAACGGTAGGACTCGGAGTTGGGTGAAGCGCTCGCCGCGCCAGGACCGAGCATCGCGAATCGACGGTCCAGGACGAACTCCGCTAAAGCCTGCCTTCCTATAAATCGGAACGCCCCCGCACCCCATCCCTCAGATTTTGGGGGAGAGAATTCCCCGAAAAATTCGCGCTTTGAACCCCAGAACCGGAGCGCGGCTCTGTGAGCCGCAGCAGGCCCCGGACTCGAAAGCGTTCACGTTGGTTCCGTCCACGATAGGTCTGGCAAAGTTGCTGCGGGTCGCAGACCCGCGCTCCGTCCGGTTCAAGGAAAGCCTTCACGATTTTCAATTCACGCATGGCAGCCATGAACCCGGAATCCCCCTCACCCGCCCTTCCGCCTTCGCTTGGCTTCGGCGCGACAAGTCGGGCAACCTCTCCCCCACCGGGGGAGAGGTTTCGCCGAAAAGGATATTCGCGCTTTGAACCCCTGAACAGTAGCAGCCGCCGATTCGACCCCCTCCCCCCGTGAGGCACGAGCGGGATGACGGACGACGGAAGTTTCTTTTCACCGCCGCGTAGCCGCGTATGGCCTTCCGGCTAACATGGGCAGGAAAATGGATTGCATCCTCGCGATTACGACAGTCATGGGCTGAATTCACGCCGCTTACTGTCCGTCCGAAATCTGTTGCAATAATTTGGAATCACCAATGAATACGATTCGATCACGATTTTTATCGGCCATTGCCCTCGGTTTCCTGACCACGGGCGCTCTTTCATCGGACTGGAACCAATGGCGAGGCCCCAATCGCAACGGCGTGCTGACGGCCGGCCCGAAGCTGGCTGACATCTGGTCCACCGACGGACCGACCAGGGTCTGGGAGAGCGAGGACATTCCGAGCAATGACGACGGCGGGCACGGCAGCTCCGTCATAGCCGACGGCAAAGTTTACATGTCAGTTGTCTGGCACAACGACGTACCATCTCCCACCCGCACGGTCGATCAACTCGTCCAGCGTCGCCTCGGT
>CALBIE010000432.1 GCA_937893495.1 uncultured Verrucomicrobiales bacterium
CTCAGAAAAGGATTGAAGAGATGCTGGGCATTGATCTGCGAGACCACGGTTACCGCTTTTACATGATGCCGGAGGAGCGCCGAGAGGTGATTGAAAAGATCCGGCCTGAATTAACCAAAATGGGCGCTGCTTTATCGGACGGGTCCCGTTGACAACGGAGGTTGCGGTGTCTCAATCAACTTCAGACGGCGCGGTGAACTTCACCGTTCCGCCGCTCTAATCGATTTGCAATCGGTCTCGCTTTACCAGTATGGCGATGATGAGAATCGCACCAAGTATGCTCGGAATGGCAATTGCCAGCAGACGGAATCCAAGTGGTGGCGACTTGTGCGATCGCTTTGCCACCGGTTGGGTTCCCGTGTCTGGCGGCAGTTCGTTGTTCATTCCGCTGTCAGAATGACAGTCCGGGAGGTAGCGTGCCAACTCAAAGATGGGCGAGGCCATGTCAACGACTTCCGCTCACCACACCCGGGTGCGCGACGTTTGCGCCGCAGCGATTTGAAGGTGCGATAAGGTTTTGGAAATTCGTCAACGGAACCAGCGAGTTGCTCTATCGGCGACCTCGAAGCCACTCTCAGGAAGTACTGCACGGAGCCCTTTCGGAAGATCAATGATTGGAATCTTTGCTTGTTGTTTTCCGGAATCAGTTTGATTTTGGCTCTTCGTGAAGGGCTTGTGCTGCAAATTGTTATTCCTGTTCGGGTGCCTTTTTTACGTGCCTCTTGTGCCGGCAGCCGTATTGCCGGTAGGCAAAACAGGATTAGCCACTCGAGTTGCCGGGTCCATGGCCTGGCCCGGTCGTGCGACACCTGAAAAAAAAATTGAGCTGCGGGATCTGAGTGGCACGAAACCCGTTGATCTGGGTCGCTACGCCCGTTGTCGAATTCTAAGTGTCCAACTGGCCGAAGACGGGCGCGACTGGCTTCTGTGCGCTTCCACGTACGAAAAGCCAAATCTTAAGAACGCGGTACAGCTGAAAGTCGTCAGCACAAAGGGAAGTTTCTCAATTCCATTAAGTCACTATGGTGCCTCCTATGGACTCATTGTTCCCTCGTCCAAGCCGCAATCCCGAGGGCTCGTCGTCTATCTGACCGGCATCATGGGATTAACCGGACCGGAAGCGCAGTTGGTGAACGTGTTTGCCTTGCACGGCTGGAATGTCCTGGTGTCATCCGTCGCATTCGATTTTCATGCGCGACGTCAGGTTCGCCTGCGTCGGGAGGCAATGAACGACGTGGCGCGGGAACACGGCAATGAGTTGAATGAGCTTTTGGCCGATCGCGCCTACGCGGTGGAATCATTGCTGGCCTATCTGCAAAAGGCGCATCCTGCTTTGTTGAAAGGGACGCGTGTCCTCGTTGGTGGCAGTGCCGGCGCGATGAATCTACCAGCAGTGGCTGCGCGAATCGGCAAGCCGGACATCGCTGTACTGATTGGCGGCGGCGCGCCGGCGAGTCGGGTGATTGTCGAGTCCAGTCTCGCGGCGATTTCATTAGCCTGGGTAGAACCTGAAACGGACGGCACGTTTGTCCGGGCATTCACCGCTACGGATAGAAAACAGTTTTACAGCGCGATGTTGAAGCATGCGCCGCTCGATCCGGCTCGCACGGCGTTTGCATTGAAAGGCAGTCAGATGTTAATGCTTCACGGGATGGCGGATCAGATTGTGCCCGTGGAGACTGGTGATTATCTGCACGAACTGCTCGGCAAGCCCGAGCGATGGACGTATCCAATGAATCACATCGTCCTGTTTGCGATGTTACACTTCAACGCCGGTTCAGTGGTGAACTGGGTCAATGAACAGGCAGACAAGATTCACCGGCCTCCAAGTCACTTGCCGCCGCGGTAAGGAAGCGGAAACTGCGACGACGAATCCCGCCGAAACATTCCTGCTCGCCGGGCAATCGCCCCAGTAGTGCCATTCACCATGCCGGGGCATTGCTGTCGAAACGAACCACTTCTCGGGTCGCCGGGTGCTCAAACTCGATCGCCGTTGCATGCAGGCACAGTGGCGGATCATTTACACCGAGCGTCTGAGAAACTCCGAGCTGGAGGTCACGAAGATAGAGCGGATCGCCGACAATAGGCATTCCGAGATTCCACAGGTGGACACGAATTTGGTTCGTCCGGCCGGTGATGGGAATGGCTTCGAGCAGTGTGGTGTCGTCTTCGCATCGTCGAATCAACTTGAACCGGGTATGTGCCGGTAGCCCGCTTGGATCGATAACGCGCGCGCCGGTTTCCGTCGGTTCGCGGCTGATGGCGGCAAGAGATTCAAATGCGTCGGATGTTGGATGCCCGAGGACGCGGGCAACGTATCGCTTGCGAACCGTTCCCTCCTCGAACTGGCGCTGAAGCGCGCGCGCGTATTTGCGAATGCGGCTGCACACCACGATGCCCGAGGTATTGGCGTCCAGCCGGTGGGCCGGGCGCAGTTTCCACGGATGAAAGGCCTCGTCGAGCAGGAACTGCAATGTATTGCGATTGAACCGGCCGCACGGATGCATGGGCAGGGGAGCAGGTTTGGTGAGCACGACGATGGCCTCATCCTCGTGGATCACGCGCACCTTCGCATTGATCTCCGGTTCCGTCGTTGCCGGAGTCACGTGCTCGAGCCGTATACCAGATCGAAGAACGGTATCGGGCGATAGAGGGTCGTCCTTCATTCGGACTCGGCCCTCCGCGCAATACGCCAGCCACTTCTCGCGCGAGTGAATCGTCTTCAAGGCGCAGAGCACATCGATGACCGTCATTGAATCGAACTTCCTGGAAATGCTGATGGGGCGGCGATTTTCGTATGGTATGCTTCCGGGAAGCGGATTGGCGATCTGCTCGAGTCTGGCGTTTCGTTTGTCCAGAAGGGCTTTCTGTTGCTCAACCGGCGAGCGATGGCAATACGGACACGACTTGCCAGGAACATATTTTGGAGAGGCGCAGTCATCCTTGGTCAAGGCGGCTTGACAAGCGAAGCATTGGGTCGTCTCAGTCTCAGCGAGGCCGGGATCGACACCGGTGCGTTGATCGAAGACGAAGCATTCACCGTGATAGTGCTTTCCGCCACAATCCTCGAAATACTTCAGGATGCCGCCATCGAGTTGATAGACGTTTTTGAAACCGACCATTTCCAGATACGGTGCCGCCTTTTCACAGCGAATGCCTCCCGTGCAAAACGTGACAATCGTCTCGTCCTTCAAACCATCCGGCAGCTTCGCCGCCGCCTCGGGAAAATCACGAAACTCGTCCACGTCGATGGCGAGAGCGTTGTCGAACGAACCCAGTTGAAATTCGTAATTGTTACGCGTGTCCAGCAGCCTGATTGGTTTGCCTTCATCGAGCCATTGCCTGAGTTCGCGAGGGGTGACACGCGGCGAGGTGTAGCGGGCGGGATTAATGCCTTCCACCCCGAAGGCAATGATCTCTCTCTTGATGCGGACGAGCATGCGGGTGAAAGGTTGCCGGTCGCTGATACTTTCCTTGACCGGCAAGTCGGTAAATTCGGTCCGGGAGGGAAGGGTTTGCCGGAATTCCTCGACGGCGAGCCGCTCAGCGGCAAGAAACAAATTGATGCCTTCCTTGCTCAGCAGAATGGTCCCTTTGATTTCGAGTCGCTGGCACAGATCGAGCAGTTCTGCCCGCAACTCTTTGAGTCCGGTCAATTCGACAAACTTGTAAGCGGCGATGTTGACGAATACAGGCATTCGTGAGGCGCGAGACTAAAGCATGGAGTTCTCAATGAGACAAGAATGACGTTGACCGCGGTCAAATTGATTTGCCTGGCACACCGAGCGGGTCAATGCTCCGGGCATGAGTAATCGATTGCCTCATTGGATCGTCCTGGCTGCGGTTTTTTCGCTCGTTCAGCTTTCAGCATTTGCCGGCGAATGGATTCCGCTCTTTGACGGCAAAACGACGAATGGCTGGACGCCGCGAGCAAAAGTGGAGCGGTTCGAAGCGAAGAACGGCGAGCTGCATTTGATTTCCAAAGTGAATGTCTGGGTGACGACCGATTTGAAATTTTCGGATTTCGAACTGGAGGCCGAAGTGAAACTGCCGGCCGGAGCAGATGAACATTACAATTCCGGCGTGGCGTTTCGTTGCGTGGGTGAAACCGGTAAACCAAAGGGCTATCAGTTTGAAATTGATGCGCGCCGGCCAAGTCAGACAGGTGGCGTGTATGGCATCGGGTTCGGGGGATGGCTCTATCCGAACAAGCTGACTCAGAAGGAGTTTTTCAGTAGGACGAAGGATGTGTTCAAGTTCGATGCGTGGAATCGACTCCGCATCGTCTGCCAAGGCCCGCGGATTCAAACATTTCTGAACGGCCAGCCGGTTGCGGATATGAAGGACTCACAATCGCTCAAGGGTTATTTCGGGATTCAACATCACGGGCGCGGCGAGGTGGTGCGTTTTCGTAATCTGCGGGTAAGGGATTTAGGCGGAAGCGAGGCGAAATCAAACTGCAAATGAACGCGGGGAATAAGTGGGGTGCATACGCCGCCGGCATGTTGTTTCTGGCGGCTCGCCAGAAACAACATGGCCGTGCGACGAATTTATCCGGTGTGAAGTGCATTCGATGTCTGAACGCGACAGGACTCTTGTGACAGCGACGTGTGAATTCCGAACTCTCTTTCAAAATTGTGGAAACTCGAATCACCTCGGTTGAAACCTTTGTCGTCGCGTATCCGGTCACGGGGCATTTCAAATTCTTCGTCACCAGGGATGGCAAGGCACCGGTGAGATCGACGGTTGTCATCAAGATTACTGATGACCATGGAAACATCGGTTGGGGGCAGAGCGTGCCGTCGCCGACGTGGAGTTACGAAACCATCGAATCGGTGAGAACCACGATCGACCGGCATCTCGGACTGGCGCTGGTCGGCTTGAATCCCTTCGACGAACCGGCAATCGAGGCGATGCTGAAGGGGACCATTGCCGATTCGTTTTCCACCGGCCAACCGATCTGCAAGGCGGGCATCGATTTGGCGCTGTTCGATTTGACCGGTCGGATTCTGAATCAATCCGCAGCCAAACGATGGTCGCGAAAATGCGAAGGATCCATAACGCTCAGTTGGACGATTGATACGCGCAGTGTGGAGGAAGTCGGGGAATTGGTATCGCTGGCGACCGAACGCGGTTTCCATCATTTCAACATCAAGGTGACTGGCGATGCCGGTTTCGATGTGGAGTTGTGTCGGGAGATTCGCCGATTGGCACCAGATGCCTTTGCCTGGGTGGACGCGAATTGTGGTTACGATGTGGAGACGGCAAAAGTGGTAGCGCCGAAGATGGCCGAACTCAACATTGCCGCGTTGGAGCAACCCTTCCCGGCGAATCGGCTGAGCTGGTTTCGTGAACTTCGCCAACAGGGCGCGTTGCCGGTTTTGATGGACGAGCCGATTGTGTCGGTTGTGGATTTGGAGGAATTCCATCGGCTGGGTCTGCTCGACGGTGTGGCGATGAAACTGTCGCGTTGTGGCGGTTTGACGGAAGCGCGACGCATTCTGGAATTCATGGAAGAGAATGGGCTTTTATTCTTTGCCAGTGGATTGACCGATCCGGACCTCTCCCTGGCTGCTTCGCTTTCGCTTTACAGTGCCTTTGGTCTCAAACGGCCGGCTGCTCTGAATGGACCGCAATTTCTTTCGGAAACTATTCTAACGAATCCAATCGCGATTGCGGGAGATCAGGCAACGGTTCCGATCGGCTTCGGTTTGGGGGTCGAAGTGGACCTTGGCAGGATGGCAGAATTGTCGATTGATTGAGGCCCTTGTAGGTCCGGGTGTTGTCGAAGTGCCGACGGGCCGTTGGCGTTCAGGCTTCTACGTGTCGGAAAGCAACTTAACCGTCGAACTCGAATAGAACAGCTCCGTTTTCCTGATTGAACAAACGGAATTGTTCGCTACCGTCCGGGTTGAATTCACATGAAAAAACTGTTTGCCCTTTCATTTATCCTCGGAGCCCTCGCGCTTTCATCCCGCGCCGCTGATTATCAACCGGTCGCCGATTGGTTCAAATTGCCGAACGGCCAGGAATCGATGGGAAACCAGCACGGCGACGTCGCGGTAAGTTCAAAAGGAGAGGTCTATGTCAGCATTCTGGGCGGACCGAAGGCCGGGTTGCAGGTTTACAGCGACGCGGGAAACTACCTGCGCAACGTGAAGGGCGCGCCGAAGGATTTCCACGGCTTTGTAATCCACAAGAACAAGGACGGCGAATTCATTTACGGTGCCTCTGTTGGAAGCGGGACGATTTACAAGCTGACTCTCGGTGGCGATGTCGTGCTGAAGATTCCCGGTTCGGCGATTCCCGATGAGTTCAAGAAAAAGGGACGCGATGGTAAAGGGACGCTGCGACTCACGGCGATGGATATCGCGCCCAACGGAGATCTTTTCGTGGTGGACGGGTACTCAAACGATTACGTGCATCACTTCGATGCCAGTGGCAAATACCTGAAGTCGTTCGGTGGCCGCGGAAAGGCGCCCTACAACTTCAGCACGCTGCACAAGATTGCGATTGATACGCGTTTCAGTCCGCCGCGCATCATCGGCACCGACCGGGCTAACATGCGGGTCGTTCACATGACGCTCGATGGAAAATTCCTGGGTGTCGTGGCGAAAGATTTGTTGCTTCCCGCGGCGGTTGTAATTCGCGGCGATTACGCGGTGATTGGTGAGATCAAAGGGCGGGTTACTTTCCTGGATAAAGAAGGCAAGGTGGCAAAACAACTGGGCTACAACGATGTGGCCGGTGAGACGGGCACCAACAAAACGCCTCCGGCCAAGTGGCGCACGGGCTTTGTAACTGCGCCTCACGGCGTGGCATTTAATGCCGCCGGAGATTTGTTTGTGTCCGAATACAGCACGTTTGGCCGCGTACACCGGTGGAACCAGAAGTAGATTCAATCGGAAAAAGCGGTTGAAAAACTATTCTGTCAAGCTGCGTTTTTTCCAGTAGCCGGGTACCCGTTTATGATGTGCGAACGCGATGACTTGCAGTTCGTTGCCAGATTTACCGTAGATCAGTCCGAAGGGAAATCGGTGCAACCGGATCTTCCTCCAATCATTTTCAAGGATTGGGAAGTGACGGGGGTTTTCCACCGCGTTGGAAATCGCCTGGTTAAGTTCCTCTCGCAGGCGGCCTGGTAATTGTTCGCTGAATTGTTGATAGTAACGGGCGGCTTCCCGCATTTCGAGCCGAGCTTCCGGATGGATCTTCGGAATCATCAGAAGTCTTGTTCCAATTCAGCATTGACTTCTGACCAGGGTAAGAGAGTGACCTCACTGCGGTCGATTTGGGCGCATCTCCGATTCAATTCATTGCGCCATTCGTTGGAAAGACCGGTTTCGTCGTCGTGAACGAACAGATTATCAAGGTGAGCCGCGACTTCTACCCGTTCAGCCGGATTGAGAGTGGAAATGCTCTGCTTGATTTCAACTAAACTCATGACCTGAATCTAGTGGATTCCCGGAGAACTTTCAATTGGCCATTTTTTCGGGAGTCTTCAATCCATACGTATTCAACTCAACCACGGATGAACGCGAATACGAAACGGGAAAGGCACCTTTCGCGAGAGGAGCTGGTTGGCGAACCTCGGAGCCATCAGTTCATTCTCGGTTCGGGGTTTTGTCCTGGTATTTCAATCGTGTTCATTGGCGTTTTTTTCACTGCCCTGATTGCGCCTTATCCAATTCGTTGACGGGTTACCTCCGCCGAGACTAGTCTCCGAGTCATGAAATCACTTTCCCGTCGTTCATTCCTTCGTGCCACCGGTGGTTCCGCCATCGCGTTTCCCTTCATCGGCTGGAAATCCACCGCCTCGGGAGAGGCTCCCAGCAAGGATATCCGCGTCGCCGCGTTTGGCGCAAATGGCCGCGCTTGGGGCGATATCTCCGGCACCATGAAGCACAAGTACACCACCCTCGTGGCCGCCGCCGAAGTGGATGAAAAACGAACTGGGAATGTGAAAAAGGACTTTCCTGGCGCGAAGGTTTATTCGGACTACCGTGAACTGCTCGACAAGCACGGGAAGGAGATCGACGTCGCTGTCGTCGGCACGCCAGATCACATGCACGCGCCCATTGCCATGTCCGCGATGCAATTGGGCAAGCACGTCTATTGTGAAAAGCCGATGACGCGGACGCTACATGAATGTCGGACGCTGACCGAATATGCCGCCGCAAACAAATTGATCACCCAGATGGGGAACCAGCTCGCGTCTGGTTCGGGCAACAAGACCACGGCGCTCGCCATTCAATCGGGCGTCATCGGCAAAGTGGTTGCCGTACACAGCATGTGTCCGAAATCATGGGGATCGTCAACGCCTCTGGGAGCGCCATCGGATCCGCCGGCAGGATTAAATTGGGAGCACTGGATTGGCGTCGCGAAGATGCGCTCATACGTCAAAGGCGAATTTCATCCGGGCCAATGGCGCAAGCGCATTGGTTACGGCACTGGCACGCTCGGTGACATGGCTTGTCACATCGTGCATCCGTGGTACAAGGGTCTGGGTGGACCGGCCGTGCTGGAAGTCAAATCAACGGGCGCGATTCCGGTGGACGGGGACAGTTGGCCGCTGAACTGCAAAGTCGAGCACGTCATTCGGGGCAATGATCTGACGGACGGCGACTTTCCCTATACCTGGTACGACGGCAGTGAAAAGCCCTCGGAAAAATTGGCGGAGCTGGTCGGCGGCGCGACCAATATCCCGAAAATGGGGACCCTTATTATCGGAACGAAGGGAGTCATTGCCGTCGCGCATGGCGGTTCTTCAATGCCGACTGTTTATCGCAATGGCCAGAAAGTGGATGAGTCGTTGGAGAAACCCGTCAGCAAGGACCATCACGGCGAATGGCTCGATGCGGTTCGCGGCAGCGGAGTAACGCCGGTCTGCGATTTCAGTTATGCCGGGCCCATGACTGAATTGGTGCTGATGGGCACCGTGGCGATTCGGGTTCCCGGCAAGAAGCTCAAGTGGAACTCGGAGAAACTGCGCTTCACCAATTCAAAGGAAGCCAGCGCAATGGTGCGCGAGAAGTATCGCGAAGGCTGGGAAGTGAAGGGTCTGTAACTGTGAAGGCCCGTGGGTGAATCCTGACCGTAGCCGCCGAGGTAAGGAGGCGGACTCGACGGTGGTGTAATCCCTGGAAATCCGCCTCTTCACCTCGGCGGCTACAACCGTTTAACAAAGGGAAACGTCAGGCGAACCGCGCAGACTATCCGTGTGCATTTGTGTCCATCCGGGGTTGCAAAATCTTTTCGTCTGCATGGGTTCGGCTAAGCGTGCCAGCCGCGCAATCTTGTTGTCTCCTCTCCGTTCTGGTGAAACCCTCATTCACCAATCGCCAGATATCGTTCAAGGGCCTTTTGCAATGTCCGGTCGGCCCGGACCAGAATCAGGTCAATGGGGAGGACGATGCCGTTGTCATCCTTCACGAAATTGCCGGGATGCGCGTCGAAGGCGGCGACTTCGTCCAGGTCGCGATAGAAAGCCAGCGCGCCGGGCCGGCCCAGGGCCAGGTTGGTGAGCGGTTGGAACCAGAGCTTCGCCATGAAGTCACGCATCTCCTCGGCGGTTACGGCTGTTCCCAAAACGACCGGCTGCGAAGTGACGACCACCTGTGTGCCGCGCTCATTTGCGATTCCTTGGAGATGCAGGTCGTCGCCGAAGATTTGATTCTGGAGGAGAAGCCAGGTCAAGTATTCGAGCGGCAGGGCGTTGGTCAACTCCGGTTCGCCTCCGGTTTCCTCGCCGCATACCACCGTGAATCCGCAGCGGCCGGGGTGGGTGATTTTCCAGTATCGGGAACGGTCTCCGGGCAATGCGATGTTCTTCGCCGCCCGGTCGGAGGTCAACGAGGTCTTGCGCGAGATCGATCAAGCGACCGTTTTCTTGGGCCCATGCGAGGAAGTCGCGTTCCTGGCGCTGGCGGAAAACTTCTCGGCTGCGCAGCGGAGTTCCTCCTCCTGGCGGAGGAGTTGCCGCAAGGTGGCGCGCGGCTGACTCAAGCGAGCCTTCCGCATCGCCTGCGGGTCGGTCAGACAGATTGCCGGTTTCATGGGACATACGCTACTGTCTCAAAGGTTCAACGTCAACGTGACATCCGTAAAGGAATCTTATGATCGCCCGCCAATAGCCGGGACGAAGCGCTTACGCGACGGTTTTGTATGTCGGAGCATTTCAAAGCGCCGGGTCGCAAGAAGTATCGCGAAGGCTGGGAAGTAAAGGGTTTGTAAGGCACCGTGGCATGGAAACGAATATTACATCTTCGTTTCCAAAAATATCCATTTCAAAGGCGGACTATTGCGTTATCCTGCCGGTGATGCCTTTTTCGTCAGTTACAAAAATCTATGGCGTAAACCCGAAATCCGAAGTTGGGGAGCACGCCCGCCTCGGGTGTAGCTGGCCGCGCCTCGCGGCCAGCCTTTTGCGCGTGGGACCGTCACCAACGCCCGGATCATTTCGGTGCTTCCGGATTTTCCGCGAGGGCGCGGAAAACAGCGCCCGAGGCGGGCGCGCTCCCCATTCCATTTCGGAGTTCGGGTTAATCGCTGCCGGGCTACTGGCGATAGTAGCTTTGCCGTTGGTCGGGCAGGGCGCTGCGGTTGATTTCAATCGGGATATTCGTCCAATTCTCTCCGGCAAATGTTTCGCTTGTCACGGGCCGGATGAGAAGGCCCGCAAGGCGAAATTGCGGCTGGATCGGCCTGATGGCGCGATCCGCGACCTGGGCGGATATGCCGCGGTTGTTCCGGGCAAACCGGAGGCCAGCGAGTTGCTCAAGCGAGTGACCACGGCAGATGTCGATGACCTGATGCCGCCGCCGGAGAAAGGGAGTCGATTGACCGAGCGCGAGGTCAATCTGTTCCGGCAATGGATCAAAGAAGGCGGGGATTATGCCGTTCATTGGTCATACAAGAAAGTCATCCGGCCGGAGGTTCCGGCGGTGGATGGTTCGGCGTTCGAAGTTCAAGGTTCAAAGTTCAAGGTTCAAAATCCGATTGACGCGTTTATTTTCCAGCGCTTGGCCCGTGAAGGATTGAGACCGTCCGCAGAAGCTGACCGGTGGACGCTGGCGCGCCGCGCAGCCATGGATCTGACGGGTCTGCCTCCGACGAATGAGGAATTGCTGGCCTTCGTTCACGACCAACGCCCACAAGCCTACGAACGCTACGTGGATACCTTGTTGGCCAAGGAAACCTTCGGCGAGCACTGGGCGGGATTATGGCTGGATCTTGCGCGCTATGCGGACTCCGCCGGCTATCCAAGCGATCCGGGTCGAACCATCTGGGCGTATCGTGACTGGGTGATTAGGGCATTCAACCGGAATATGCCTTATGACCAGTTTACCATTGAACAGATGGCCGGTGACCTTTTGCCGAAACCGACCGAGGATCAGATGATTGCCACCGCCTTTCATCGGAACACGATGACGCAGAATGAGGGCGGCACGAGCGATGAGGAGTTTCGCGTGGCTGCGATCATCGATCGGGTGAACACAACGATGGCCGTGTGGATGGGGACCTCCATGGCCTGTGCTCAATGTCATAGTCATAAATTCGATCCGATTACGCAGAATGAATATTTTCAGTTTTACGCTTTTCTCAACAACACGGCAGA
>CALBIE010000433.1 GCA_937893495.1 uncultured Verrucomicrobiales bacterium
GGTTTTCGTGAACATGGCGTCTTCAATCCCACACATAAGCCTCGTCATACTCGACGCCGTATTTCTTGAGGAACATCCGGAACTCGTCCTGAAACGTGCGCGTTCGGTGATGTTCCTCCTGCTGGTCAATGTAGGCGCACAGCGAATCCAAATCGGTCGGGCCGACGGAGAAACAGCCGTAGCCGCGTTGCCATGAAAACGCCGCAAGGCCGGGTGATTGAATCTTCAACCATTTCGACGACGAGGTTTTCAGGTTCTCGACCAAGTCGGCGATGGTGAGTGTGCGTGAGAGGCGGATGGCCAGATGCACATGGTCCGCCACGCCGCCCGCCCGGTAACATTCACAGCCAGCAGTGCGGGCGACCGTCGCCAGATACGCGTGGAGTTTGGGTCGCGTGTCAGGATCGAGGAACGGGCGGCGTTCCTTCGTGCTGAAGATCACATGAATGACGACGAGGCTCAGTGATTGTGGCATGGCTTGGATTTTGGGCCAAAGGCCCGGTTCATACCAGCCTGGGACAACGCCCCAGGAAAGGATGCCCAAACAAAACCGAGGGCTGAAAGCCCGTCCCATCCACCCGCCGCGTCAACGAACGTGGTATCGGTTTCGCCGCCGATGGGGCGGGCCGTTGGCCCTTGCTGCAATGAATGGACGCAACCCTGGGGCGCTGCCCCAGGCTGGTATGAATCCGCGCCGTTGGCGCTGCGAGCCGGCGTGAATGTTGGCGTCATGTTCATGCTTCCAAAATCTCCGTGACGTTGCAGGCAATGGTGCTTTCCAGTTCCCGGGCAGCGGCGTTGAGGGTTTCGAGTTCCTCGTTCAGCGTTTCGAGTTGTTCCTTGAAGTCTTCGTCGCTCACGGCTTCGCCGGCGGCCACGCCCACGTAGCGGCCGGGATTCAGGCTCCATCCCTGGGCCTCAATCTCTTTCAATGTCGCCGCCTTGCACAAACCGGCAACATCGCGGTAGGCCAATTCGGTGGGGCGAGACTCCCGGCGAGCCGTTTTCCCATCCGACGCTTCAGCTCGCGAGGACGCTCGCCCCACCGGGCCAAAGATTTCCTTGAGCTTCGCATCGGCTTCGTCGCCACCCAATGTGTAGTCGGGTTCTTCGCCGCGATAGAGGCGGACGAGGTTGGCGAGGAAGCCAATCTGCGCGGGCGTCCATTCGCGGTGTGCGCGATCCACTTGCCGGTAGATGTGGCGGGCATCTATAAACAGAACCGTTTCCGCACGGTTCTGTTTACCCTCATCCCCGGCCCTTCTCCCACTGGGAGAGGGGTGGCCGCCAGGCCGGGTTGAGGGTGGCGGAAGCGAAGCTTTCGCCTTATCGAAGAACCAGAGAGTGCAAGGGAGCGTGACGGTGTAGAACATGTTCGGGCCGACGGCGACCATCACGTCCACGGCGCGGCTTTCGATGAGCTGGCGGCGAATCTCCTGCTCGGAGGAGCGGGCGTCGGAGGCGGAGTTGGCCATCACAAACCCAGCGCGGCCCTGCTCATTGAGCGCGGAATAGAATTCCTGAATCCAGAGGTAGTTCGCATTGTCCGTGCGGGGCAGCCCGAAGGGATACCGGCGGCCGGGACCGACCATGTCTTTCAACCGCTCCTTGTCCACTTCGTTGACATTGAAGGGCGGGTTCGCGGCGACGAAATGGAAGCGGCCCGTGCTGTTGTGCGGGTCCTCGTAGTAGCTGTTCGCATGCCGGATGTCGCCCTCCAGCCCGTGGATGGCGAGATTCATGCGGCAGAGGCGGACGGTGGCATCCACCCGCTCCTGGCCGTGGATGCTGAGTTCCGAGGAAGGGTTCTTCTTGTGAGCCGCCACAAAACGGGCGCTCTGCACAAACATGCCGCCGGACCCGCACGCGCGGTCGAGGATGAGGCCGTGGAAGGGCTCAAGGATTTCGACAATGAGCCGGACTTGCGAGTTGGGGGTGAAGAATTCGCCGCCTTTCTGCCCTTCGGTCATGGCGAAGTTGCCGAGGAAGTATTCGTAGATGAGCCCGAAGGTGTCGCCCGCGATGGTGGCGGGAATCTCGGAGACTTTCTTGAGCAGTTCCTTGAGGAGGGTGCTGGTGAAGAGGTTGTAGGTTTTGGGCAGGACGCCGGCGAGTTGCGGGTTGTGCTTCTCGATGTCGCGCATGGCGGCATTGACCTTCGCGCCGATGTTCTCGGCTTCGGGGCGGCCCAGCAGGTAATCGAACCGCGCCTCGGCGGGCAGATACAGGATGCCCTCGGCGTGATAGGCGGCAGGCTCTTCGACACGCGATCCGCGCCGGGACACGCGGGACGCGCCCTCACCCCCAGCCCCTCTCCCAGAGGTAGAGGGTAGCTCAAGCTTGGCGTGTTTGGTGGCGAAGCGGACTTCGGCAAAGCGCAGGAAGATGAGGCCGAGGACGGGCGCGGAGTATTCCTGGGACTTGAGACCGGAGTTGGCGCGGAACTGGTCGGCGGCGTCCCAAAGACGCTTTTCGAGCGCGGCGTTGGCGGTGTCCTTCTGCGATGGGGCGATCCAGTTCATGAGGTTTCAGTCGCGCACGGCGAAGCAGCCGGCAAAATGTTTCAATTGTCCAATCGGATATCCTCTCCACATACAGGGGTTCCTTGGCACGAATGTTACGCCCGCCCTTTGCGATACGGCAACAGGAGATTTGGGCTGGCAGGGAGGTTGCCCTCGTGTCTTACGCGACGGGTTGGAGCTTGCAGGGTTTGACGGTGCGGGCGATACGGTCCTCGAGTTTATCGGCGGCGTTTTCCAGATCGTAATGGCTTTGCAGGTCGAGCCACCATCCGGGGCGGGTGCCGAAATAGCGTGACAGGCGCAACGCCGTGTCGGCGGTGATGGCGCGCTGCCCGCGCACAATCTGGCTGACACGCATGGCGGTGACGTCGAGAGCCCTGGCGAGCGCGTTCTGGCTCAGCCCCATCGGTTCCATGAAATCGTGAAGCAGGATTTCGCCGGGATGAACCGGGGGGAGTTTCTTCGTCTTCATAATCTTAAGGGTAGTCCACAATTTCAACATCGTGCGCGTCTTCGCCCTGCCAACGAAAGCAAACCCGCCATTGGTCATTGACCCGGATGCTGTGGCGGCCCGCGCGGTTGCCTTTGAGCGCTTCGAGCCGATTACCGGGTGGCACTCGAAGATCGTTCAATTCTCTGGAGGTGTCCAGTTGGGTCAGTTTCCGAAGGGCGACCCGCTCAATTTGTGGTGGCAGCCCATGCCCACGACTCCGTTGCCACAGCTTTTCGGTTCGGCGGCAGGCAAAACTGACGAGCACACGGGAATCATATCGTTTCGCGATACGATGTCAAGAAGGGCGGGGAAAATGGAGGCGGCGGGAATCGA
>CALBIE010000434.1 GCA_937893495.1 uncultured Verrucomicrobiales bacterium
TCAACGGCGGCAACTTCATTTCTGGACAGACGACCGTCCGATTCGGCGGCATAGCCGCGGCCGTGGTTTCCGTCACAGCGCCGACAATGCTGTTTGCGACCGTCCCGGCCAGCGCCGTGTCGGGCCCCATCAACGTATCGACCTTTGCCGGCACCAACACCACTTCGAGCAACCTCGTGGTATCGGGCACGGCGGTCATCACCGGCTTTAATCCGCCAAACGGAAACTTTGGAGATCCCATTGTGATTTCCGGCGGCGACTTTACAGGCGCGACCGCCGTTCGTTTTAACGGCAGCAACGCCAGCTTCGCCGTGACATCGTCCTCGCAGATTTCCGCCAACGTGCCGACCAACGCAACGACCGGAACGATTCAAGTCGTCACGCCTTCGGGCACGGCGACCAGTTTCAGTAATTTCGTAGCCACGGGGGGGGCACCGTTAATCATCAGTTTTTCGCCGGTGACAGGGACCGCGGGTGAACCGGTGGTAATTACCGGCGCGGGCTTTCTGTCGGTCACGAATGTGACCTTTAATGGCAGCAACGCGATGTTCGGCGCCACCGCCGACACCCAGATTACTGCCATCGTACCGCCCAACGTCAGTTCCGGACCCATTGTCCTGACCAGCCCGTTCGGTTCCGCAACGTCCACAAATCCGTTCATTGTCACACCACTCATTAACAGTTTCGATCCAGTCTCCGGAGCAGTCGGGGCGGTCGTAACGATAAACGGACAAAACCTGTTGGGCGTGACCAATGTCAATTTCAACGGCACCAACGCCGCCTTTGCGATCACCGCCGGCAATCAAATTCAGGCGCAGGTGCCGTTCGGTGCGACAACCGGCCCGATGCAGGTCATTGGCCCCAGTGGCACGAACACCACCTCCAGCAACTTCACGGTCACGGTCGGCATTCCGCTCATCAACAGTTTTACCCCTACCAACGGTCTGGCCACCGACCAGATCCAGATTTCTGGATCGCATCTGGGCACCGTGACGAACGTTTCTTTCAACGGCGCCACGGCCGTTTTTGGCGCCGCCTCGGACACGCAAATCACCGCCACCGTTCCGGCGGGAGCGACCACTGGACCGATCACCGTTTTCAGCCCCACCGGAACCAATGTTTCAACGGACCTCTTCTATCTTCCGCCACGTTTGACCAGCTTCACACCGTCAGCCGGATCCGTGGGAAGCGTCGTGACCTTCACCGGCACGAACTTCACCGGCGCTGTCCGTGTGGACTTCAGCGGAAGCAATTCCGCCGTGGTGCCGGCCGTGTTCACCAATATCTCCGCCAACCGGATAGACGCCGTCGTTCCCACGAACACGGTGGCAGGACCCGTGACCATCGTAACCCCTGGCGGACCGATTATCAGCACCAACAACTTTGTCATTCTCCCGCGAGTGGACTCATTTGTCCCACCGCTGGCACCGGCGGGAACTTCCATTCAGGTGTTTGGACTGAATTTCGAAAGCGTCACGAGTGTGAAATTCAACAACATCAATGCGCCGGTCTTCACCGTAAACTCACCCACTCAACTGACTGTCACCATTCCCTTTGGCGGGCTCTCAGGACCCGTCTCGGTCGGGACTGCGGCGGGAGCTGGAATCAGCACGCAACCGTTCCTCATCACTTCATCGACCGATATCAGCCACACCCAGACATATCAGCCGACCATCGCCCTTGTGGGAACCAGTGTGAACATCCTGATTTCGATGACAAACAAGGGGCCGTCGGTCGCCACCGGGGTTAAGCTCACGACCACAATCCCGGCCGGTCTTACTTTCAGTTCGGCGACGAGCACTCTGGGAACCTGTGCGATTACCGGGCGGGTTGTTACCTGTCAGCTTGGTGTCATGACCAACGGAACGGCAGCGATCATTACGATCACGGCGTCAGCATTCGCCGAGGGCTTGTGGGAAAACCGCATCGACCTCGCCCTGAACGAGGCGGATCTCAACGCGAACGACAACTCAAGCGTAATTCTGATCCCAATCGTCTCGGAAGCCAGCCGCACGATCTCCATCCAACCCCTGCTCTCGACCAGCCAGATTGGTTTTTCCTGGCCCGTCTCGGCCATCAACTTTGTCCTGCAGGCGAATACCAACCTGGCGTCCACCAATGGCTGGGTGGATCTCGGCCTGCCCGTGATTCGCGTCACCAATCAACCGTTCGTCTTCAATACGGTTACGGACGCGATCGTTCTTCCGAACAAGTTTTACCGGTTGCGATCACCCTGATTCCCGACGACCCACAGGGTCGAGCAAACCGAGCATGGATTGGAATTGCCTCTTCCAGTTTGGTGCCAGCGGCGAAATTGGCCACGAGCCCATTGAGGCAATGCCCTCACCCCCGATTGCCCTCCGCCCGAATTTGCCTTTGGCCAACGGGCGCATTCGAGGGGAGCCCCGGAGCGCGGCGTTAACGCCGCAGAAACGTCCACCTGCAACCATCGTTACCGATATACGGGAGATTTCTGCGCAGCAACGCCTCTGCGGACTGAAGTCCGCGCTCCCACTGCGGGGCTCCGCCCGAATTTGCCTTCGGATAATTTTCTGATCTTTTCCGTATCGACTCGCTCCATTTGAACGTCGTAGTGGTTTGCCCGACCAGCTATTACAGAATGAAAAACAAAACTCTCTTATTTGCCGGAGCCCTTTTGGTGTCCGGACTCACCATTGCTTCGGCTGCCAATCCGGCTGCCGCCAAGAACTCAACGGCGAAGCAGGCACCGCTCAAGACCCTTAAAAAGGAAGCTCAGCAGCAACTGATCCCGCTTCGCGCCGCCGCCAGACTGGCGGAGAAAGAATCCGACAAGCTTCTGCTGGCCTATCAGGCGGTTCGGATCCTGGCTCTTCGCGCCGGCCCGGCCAAATACAAGCTGAGTGCAGGTTCTGATGAACTGGTCGAAAAGGTTCGCGAAGAACCGGCGGTCGCCGCCGCCCGCAAGGCATTCCAGGCTGCCTCCAAACGATACCTCCTCGCCAGCCGGGCAGTGGCACAAAAGGAAGACGTGATCGACGCCATCAATAAGACGGACGCGGCCGAGGACACGGCCGATGACGCACTGCTTGTACTCAATCGCGCCTTCCGCGAAGCCGTGGCCCGAATCGCCAAGGAAGCCGGCAAGCCCGCGGCGTCGGATGAAGAGATTGAGGAACGTTTGATCAAAGCTCGTGCAGTTCCCGCAGTCAAGCAGGCCCAGGCCGCCTGGCGTGAAAAGATCGAAGACTACTTGGATCTACAGCGTCTCATTTATCCCACATCCGTCAAGCGCCCCCAGAAACCTGCCCCGAACACCGAGGTCTCACCGGCCAAAGAATCCAAGTAGGTTGACGGCCAAAGTCAGCAGACAAAAAAAACCTCACCGGGCGAGCATGGCGGAGACGTCATCTCGCCCGGACTCGTTTCCACCCGACCCGACCGGCGGAAGCGCGCATTCGGGCCGAACTCCGGAGCGCGGAATTAATTCCGCAGAAATGTCCGCCCGCAACCACGTCTCCGGCATGCGAAAGATTTCTGCACTCCAACGCCTCTGCGGACTGAAGTCCGCGCTCCCCCGCCGGAGCTTCGCCCGAATGCCCCCCCGGCGGAACGGAGAGGATGATTGCCGGCGTCAAATTTGGCTCCGCCGGATAATCTCCCTGACCATCTTCCGCCATATCGGCGACAGAAACTTTGGCTGCTCCATGCTCTCGAGTGCATACTTGCCGGTGGCTTTCGATAGATCCAGATTGGCGACCAGAGTCTGTTCGCTGCGATTGTCAGCGAGGCGCAGAACTTGTCCATCGGTGCCGACAATTTTCGAATCACCCGCCGACCAATTCCCCCCAGCCTGGCGACCGACCGAATTGGCGAAGACGTAGTAGATTTGATTCTCGAATGCCCTCACGGCAATACCATCGCGCCCAGCGCGCTTTTTGCGGGACACACTCAGGCTGTCCATCCCGGCATTGGGGTGAAACAAGATTCGGGCACCCGCCATCACCGCCAGTCGCACGAGTTCAGGATACCGCCGCTCATGGCAGATGATTGCCGTGCAACAGACGCCATCGAGTTTAAACAGCGCGATGTCGTTGCCCGGCGCAAACGCCTTCCGGTCCGCCGGCGTCAATTGGCATTTGGCGTAGCGATGAACCAATTGTCCACGGCGGTCAATGACCAGCAGGCAGTTCTGTAACCGGCCACGATGAAACATCGGCGAACCAACGAGGAGATTCACCTTGAACCTCAGCGCCAGTGATTTCAGACAATCAACCGCCGCCGTGAGTTCCGGCCTCGCCAATTTCTTGAACTCGAACCCGTAGCCGGTCGTCGCACATTCAGGAAACAGAACCGCATCGGGCCGCTGCCGACGCAGACTCGCGAGTGCTGACTCGATTTTTACGAGATTCCCGGCCACGGACGGGGCAAACTTCATCTGCACCGCCGCCACCCGCAATACGCCGGGTCGAGTAGTAATGCTCTTTGAGTTCATTTGCGGAGCGAGGAAGTCGGGTTTGCAAAACTATGCTGAAAACCCCCTGAATCGCGCGATGATTTTGTTTTTCTTTTTCAAACCCCCTTCCTAGTATCCGCCCTCCATTTTGCCGGAGAGCGGCAAAACAGGTTGAATCTTAAAACCCCTGAACTGAACTGAATTATGCCCATCGCAACTCCGAAACAATTTGCCGCCATGCTGG
>CALBIE010000435.1 GCA_937893495.1 uncultured Verrucomicrobiales bacterium
GGCGTACATCATGGCCAGACCGACCGGGAGCAAAACCAGGGCAGAACCAAGGTCGGGTTCGATGAAGATCAATATAAACGGCAATAATATCATACCAAGCGCTTTGCCGAAATTGCCTCGTAGTTTCAATTCGTCGAGCGGGCGGCTCAGAAAATTTGCCATCGCCAGGATAAACGCGAGCTTGGCGAATTCACTTGGCTGCAGGCTAAATGGGCCCAGATCTATCCAGCGCCGTGCGCCGAAACGAATTGCCCCAATAAGAGGAATCATGACGAGAATGAGCAGGATGATCGTGCCCCAATAGCCGACGTAAGACCATCGGGCGAGCGAGTGATAGTCAAAGATGCACGCGGCGACCAGTCCGCCGATGCCGATGAGGTACCAGATGATCTGTTTGAAAGCCAAACGCTGGTACCACGCCAACTCGAGATTAACCTCGGTCGCGAGCCGTGCGCTGTGAACAAACGCGGCGCCGATAATCATCAGCGACAGGACCGAGATGGCCATGGGCCAGTCGATCGGAATGCGGCGTTTGATTGTCTGGAAAGATTCCATTCAGTTTGCTCCCGCCAGGTTGAAATGATGCGAGGTTTTCTCCAGTTTCCAGAGCGTTTCGTAGATTTTCTTTGCGACTGGTGCGCAGGTACTGCCGCCCGAGGCACCGCTCTCAATCATCACGACCACGGCGTAGCGCGGTGATTCAACCGGGGCGAAGGAGACAAACCAGGTCGTGCGGTCATTTTCCCCGCGACGTTCCACTTGGGCCGTGCCCGTTTTGCCGCCAATGGAAAAACCGTCGATGTGCGCCGCGTGGCCGGTGCCGGATCGACTTGCGACATCATCCCGCATGGCATTGTGTATGAGGCGCAGATGTTCTGCTTTGATCATCAGATGGTCGCGCACTCTACCCGGTTGAATGGAACCTGGTTGAATCGTGGACTCAGGATCGTTCGGTTGAATTTTTGCGGCCAATCTTGGCCAGAATACCGTTCCACCATTGGCAATCGCTGAGGTCATTACCGCCATCTGCAGCGGAGTGACGCCGATCGCGCCCTGACCGATGCTCAGATTTGCCGTATCACCCTGGCTCCAACGAGTCACAATTCTTTCCTGAGTCGGGAAATGTCCGGCCGCCTCCTGGCGCGGAATGATCTCGGTGCGTTTTCCCAAATGCAATTTGTCACCGATGATAATCATCTGCTGCAAGACACCGGGACGAAGAGCTTGAGTGATGAAATACGTATTCGATGATAGAACGAACGCTCGGTGAAAATTGTAATTACCTGACGGGGCGGTATCGTTGATCGGGCGGTGACCCAATTGAAAGTAGCCCGGGTTGTAGATCACTTCGTTCGGATCGAGCGCATTGGCTTCCATCGCAGCGAGGGCCGTGACAATCTTGAAAATTGAACCCGGCAGATAGTTTTCCTGAGTTGCGCGATTGTACATTGGTCGCATTTTCTCATCCGACAATTGCGCCCACTTTTCGTTGCTGATTCGTCGCGTGAAAACGGTAGGGTCAAATGTCGGGGCGGATGCGAGTGCGAGGATGTCACCGTTCCGCGTGTCCATGACCACGGCTGCACCTCGTACTTCGGCTCCGAACGCCGTTTGCTGTAATGCGGCTTCTACTGCTGTCTGAATTCGAAGGTCGATGGTCAGGATAACGTTTGCGCCAGGGTCTGGTGTGCGCAGAAATTTTTCCTCTTTTCGATAGCCCAACCGATTCACAATCATCGTGCGGGTTCCGGCCAATCCGCGGAGGGATTTATCGAAGCGGTATTCCATTCCCGTCTGCCCCCTCCAGTCCTCCATCCGGTAATTGTAATAGGCGTCTTCGTTTTCCGCGGAACTGTCGTCTCGCTTCAGCGCGCCAATCAGGTGCGCGGCGAGTGTCCCGTGAGGGTAATATCGGATCGGGTGAATCTGCAGATCCAATCCCGGAATTCCACCTGGATTTTCGGAAAACATCGCTACCTGACGCGGAACCAGGTTTTCCACAATCGGGAGGGGTAACGCGCGAACTTCCAGATAATGGCGATGAAATTCCTCGGGATCGATTTGCGTCTGGCAGCTCAGCCGCTGACCAACTTGATACGTGATGTTGCTGACCACCTCAAATCGCGCGCGTCGCTCAAGGTCTCCTCGTTGCTGGCGTGACAAATGGCCCTTGGGTCGAATCCGGTAATAGTGGGTTGAAAACAATTTGCCGAGTTCCGCAAGGTACAGTTCGAGGTTGAAAACTGGATTGTTGGCCGCCAGCGGAATTCCATTGCGATCCAGTATCTGTCCACGCACTGCCGGGATTCGGACCGTGCGGACGGTCTGATCCTGTTGGTTTTCCTGGTAGTGGCGAGCGGAAAGAATCTGCACATTCCAGAGCCCGGTCGCCAGTATGCCCACACCAACCAAAAGCGCAACGGTGAGGAATCGTAATTCCCGGTCGCTCTTCTTCAATTGGTCAAAAACCATCATGTCGTCAGAATTCGTTACTGGAGGCTGATACGGTGTTCGTTCTTGCCGTGATCGCCGAGAGAAAATGTGAATGTCCGATGCAGGCGTTCGAACAACCTGAACACCAGGGGGGTGAAAACTGCACAACCAATACCCATCATAAATAGTTTCGGCAACAGCCCCCATTGCCACGGTGCGTGCTGATCAAGCAATCCGAGGAAAAGGAGTTTCAGTATAGGGATGATGAAACCGGCTGCGAAACCCAGGGCAATTTGCCCATAGACAAGGCGATGCATCACGATTTCGCGCTTCATGTGGAGTAGATACCCGACGGCGAACAAGGCTGCCACGCTGACCCCCAGTGGATTAGCTGAAAACGAGTCGTGCCAGAGGCCACCGGCAACTGAAACGATAACGATGCCTGATTCGGAAAATCGTATTGCCGCGTAAACCAATAGCGCAGGCAGGAGGGAAAGCGTGACCCCCAGATGATTGCGAAAGCCATCGAACGCAGTCTCGATAAAGACGGCAATATATGTGGCAACCACCAGAGCGATGAGTTGTTCGCGATTCATTTAGTGATGACCCAGATTTCGTCCAGTTTTCCGAGTTGAGCTGAAAGTTTCACTCGCGCTTCCTGATACAGGCCGTAATCAACACTGCGCACATCGAGAATTCGGCCAATCGGAATTCCCCGCGGAAAAATTCCACCAAGCCCGCTGGAAAGCACTTCGTGGCCCGGTTTCAGGAGCAGGCCCCCGGTTATTACTGCTTGACCCGGTGATAGCTGACTGCTTCCGGCGAGATAGGTGAGAGTAACGACCGTCGCGTCCGGGATGTATGGCATAATGATTCCCGTTTCCCCCGTTTGGCCAACGACGGCGGCAACGCGGCAGTTGGGATCCGTGAGCAGCAGAACTTGCGCGCGCGTATTGCTGACGGACGCGATTTTTCCGACTAATCCCGCAACCGTCATCACGGGCATATCGGGCATCACACCGTCCCGACGACCCAGATTGATGAAAACGGTCTGCCACCAATTAGCCGGATCGCGAGCGACGATCTTGCCGATTTTAAGGTTCCAATCAACCCGTTGCGGCAGTCCCGCCATTTTACGGAGTCGATCATTCTCCTGTTCGACCGCGATATATTGTTGAGAGTGCAAGGCGAGCCGTTGGTTTTCTTCGCGTAACTTTTCAAGTTCACGAATAAGATCCTTGCGGGGAACGACATAGTTGCCGGCTCGGCGAACCGTACTGCCGGCTACTTCGGAGAGCCCGAAAATGGGCAGGAAGAATCCACTGAGCGCCAGCTTGAGCTGACCGGTGACTTTCTGCGGGAGGCTGAAGAGTACAACTACCAGCAGGGTCACCAGACCCAGAGCAACCAAATGTGGTTTCTTTAACATTTTGCCAGCCGCTTTTTTTCAAACGGCGGGCGAACTGCTGGCGAAAAAATCAGTTGGTCGAGGACGCGACCCGCTTGAGGAACTGTAACTCGTGCAATACGCGGCCGGTGCCTTCGCAGACCGCCGTTAAAGGATCATCCGCGATATGGACAGGGAGACCCGTTTCCTGGGCGACGAGACGGTCGATATTACGCAGCAAGCCTCCGCCACCGGCCATCACTATTCCACGGTCGATCAAATCGGCCGACAGTTCCGGGGGGCAACGTTCCAGGGTTATCCGGACAGATTCCAGAATGCTGGATAAGGGTTCTTTGAGTGCTTCGCGAATCTCTTCCGACTTGATCGTAATAGTCTTGGGCAGACCGGCACTGAGGTCGCGGCCTTTGACTTCCAGTGTGAGTTCCTGTTCCAGCGGAAACGCCGAGCCAATCTTGATTTTGATTTCTTCTGCCGTGCGTTCGCCAATCATCAGGTTATACGTGCGCTTCATGTGCCCGATGATGGTTTCGTCAAATTCGTCACCGCCTACTCGTAGGCTGCGACTGAATACAATGCCTGCCAGCGAGATAATCGCGATTTCGGTAGTCCCGCCACCGATATCCACAATCATATTTCCCGCCGGTTCGTGAACCGGCAGCCCGACGCCAATGGCGGATGCCATGGGCTGTTCAATCAGGTAAACCTCGCGGGCGCCCGCATGTGTGGCTGAGTCTTTAACTGCCCGTCTTTCAACTTCCGTAATTCCCGAAGGTACGGCAACGACAACCCGGGGGGCAATGAGCTTGCGATGGTGAACCTTCTGAATGAAATGCCGCAGCATCGCTTCAGTAATCTCAAAATCGGCGATGACGCCGTCTTTCATCGGACGAATGGCAACAATGTTTCCGGGCGTTCTGCCCAACATCCGTTTTGCCTCTTCGCCCACGGCCAGTACATTTTTTGTGCCGGCCTGAATGGCGACTACCGATGGTTCACGCAATACAATGCCCTGATCTCGAACATAAACCAATGAATTGGCCGTTCCTAAATCAATCCCAATATCGTTGGAAAACAGACTTTTTAGATTCGACAGCATGAAACGCGTCTAATAACAGGTCGGGAGCGTAGGGTTTGGCTGGATCGAGGGTCAAGCTATTTTACGGTCGATGGCGACAGTTTGGCGCAGTGTAACGAGTCGGCTATCTGGTTGAGGAAGAGCGGGTTACATTGGCACATTGGAAACAGTCCCCAGCGATCAGTCGGGGCTAAAATGACTTGTCGGTCACGGGTGCCTTTGCTAATTATTCGCTCCCCTTAATCGGGTGCCAAATCCGGGTCGTGTCGGAACGGGGTTTTGGCAGGGTCGGCGGACGGAAATGACGGAATGGGTAGCCAGAGTAGCTCAGTGGTAGAGCAGAGGACTCATAAGCCTTTGGTCGCAGGTTCAAATCC
>CALBIE010000436.1 GCA_937893495.1 uncultured Verrucomicrobiales bacterium
GAGATAGTTTCAGGTTCGAGAGTTTTCATATTACCGCAGACGGATTGATAATTGCTCAATTCTATTCGAGTAGTGATTTTCTGGCCAGCAATCTTAAGTTGGGCGTACTCAGGCGAAACCCGATTGAAATTCCTTCAATGTGGGGATTCAATACGGCCGGTGGCTGGCTTGGTACAGCGTCCCATAAAAACGGAAATCTTTATATCTCACAACAGATTGGGAACCCAACGGCGGTACATCTCTTTAAACGGAAATTCAAGTATGACAGACCGGAAGGAAGTTACCTCCCACTTCCGAACGCGCCTCGGACAGCGCTGCGACCTGGCACGTCCCTGATCGATATTGACTTTAAGGTCGTCGACGTAGACAGCGCAAATGTGCAGGTGCAGATGTTTGCATTTGTGAACGAGGGCAAGCAGCTGGGTTCGGTGGTGCCGATGCGGACATTCGTGGAGAACACTTCCACCAATCTCGGCACCAACATCACCGCGAACACGACTCATCGAGTGACCTGGGATGCCTCAGAGGCCGCCACCAATTTCGTCAACTATGAATTTGCCGTGATGGCCAATGACGGGCGTGGTTTGTTGGATCTGCATTTTACAACGGTTCCAGCGCAGGGCGGTAATTCCGCCTTTCAACTTTCCCGACAAGCGGTGACGGATGAGGACATGTTGTTCGCCTGGTACTGGCTCATCGCGGCGAATGACTCGACGGTTTCCCTTACCAATGGGGTGATGAAGGGTACCGGAGGTGCTTTTGACGGACAGACGCTGGCCAGTGGGACGAACACGACGGCCGGTGGCCGACAATATATTTATCAACGACTCAACGTGCGTGCTCCCACTGGCGGTGAGTTGACACAAGCGACGGCGGGTAACTACAACTTCACGCAGACACCCGGCACCAATCACGTCGTTAAACTTCCCTGAAGCGGTCGCATTTGACTCCGATTGAGGAAGATGAAGACCGCCGGCCAAAACCGCCCGCCCGAAGACACTGCGTGTCGGCCAATGGGCATTGCAGGGAGAGTGCCGACGACTGTGGGGCAGGTCTCCGACCTGCCGGATCCGGAAACCTCTGGTTCCCAGGAAATGCCCGCACTCGATACGATTCATGATATCCGCGCCCTCAGAGAGGTCGTAACCGGCAGGTCGGAGACCTGCCTTACATCGAAAGCCCATTCTGCGCCAGCAGTCGGCATAACGAGGATCAATTGTGTTGGGAGAAGCATTTTGAGTAGGAGCCTCCTCACGTCGGCTGCTACGAGGTTCATGGGGAGGATTGAAGAAAGGGGCATTGCGTGTCGGGCAGCGAGCTGCGGCCTGTTCTTCCTTCTTTGTTTATCCGCCGCTTCGCTGCAGGCGCAGCAATCGTTCGTCTACACGAACTTCCAGTCCGCCACACCGATCGCAGCGTTCACGCCCATTCAAGTCATCACGAATATTCCACCGGGCAGCAACGCCTTCATCTTCAACACGATTACGGCTCCCGACAGTTTGGCCGGTCATCACTTCACCCACTGGACGGTGAATAATGTTCGCATCGAAGATACTGTAGGGCGATCGCTCAACCCGGTGCAGATCGTTCTACACAGCAACAACGTGGATTCGGTCGCCCATTACCTCTCGGATACAAACTTCACCGGTGATACGATTGTGCCGGATTGGTACAAGGTGCGGTTTTACAATGGCACCACCAACAATGCAGGGAGTGACACGGATGGGGACGGGTTTGATTTGGGAACGGAGTATCGGCGTGGCTACCATCCGCGGCTTCCCGATCAAATAGTCGAGGGAGGTTCATCCCTACGCGTCTCTGCACCAATATTTGTTGGTTTTGACACCAACCGGGTGACGGTGAATGAGCAGAGTGATCCGAGAGGTGTGTTTGCCGACAAGTCGACGAATGTCGTTCGGGGAACCAATTACACGGTGGCGATTCCAGTCAGTAATGACTTCATCGGATGGTTCGTGGACGGCAATCGGCTGGATACTCCATTCAGCATCGGGTCGATTAGTCGTCCCGTGACAAACAGCTCAACGACATTCATCGCGAAGTACATTTTGGGAGGTGCGGATACGGACGCGGACGGTTTGCCTGATGCCTATGAGATGCGGAATTTCAATACGCTTACGAACACTCCAACCAACGATCCAGACGGAGACGGTTTTGATATCGGCACGGAATATGCCCGGGGATATCACCCCGGTGCCTTCGACGAGATCATCGAGGGAGGAAACTCCTTGCGCCTGTCCGCGTCAATCTTTGTGAATATTGACACCAACCTGATCGTGGTAAATGAGCAAACCGATCCGCGAGGGGTATTGCCCGACAAATCGACAAACGTCGTTCGAGGGACAAATTACACGGTGACGATTCCCACTAGCGCCGACTTCATCGGATGGTTTGTGGGCGGCGACCGGTTGGACACCCCGTTCAGTATCGGTTCGATCGGTCATGTCGTGACAAACGATCCAACGACCTTCATTGCGAAGTACATCCTGGGAGGCGCGGATACGGATTCGGACGGTTTGCCCGATGCCTATGAGATGCGGAATTTCAACACCATTACCAATTCGCCGAACAGTGATCCGGATGGAGACGGTTTCGATATCGCCACCGAGCAGGCCCGGGGCTATCACCCCAGCGCCTTCGACGAGATTATCGGGGGGGGTAATTCCTTGCGCCTGTCCGCTCTCCTCCAGTTCGTCCCTGGGCCACCAGATTTCGCGCAACAACCCGCGGGGGTGACGAACCTACAGGGCACCAACGTAACATTGAGCGTGACACCGCATGGGGTGGGACCGTTCACGTTTCAATGGCGATTGAACGGTGTGAACCTGACCAACGCGACCAACGCCATCCTGACGCTGACGAACGCCTATCCGACCAACGGAGGAGCGTTCAGTGTGGTGTTGCAGAGCCCCTTCGGAGCGTCCAACGGCCAGCCGGCATTGGTGGTGGTGGAAACCGGTTTGCCGGACTTCAACCTCGCCATGGCGGATAACTTCACCAACGCCCCCCTGGTGACCAACGATTGCCGCATCATTCGCGCGTCGAACGAGGGGGCTACATTTGAATCCGGCGAACCGATTCATGCCGATAAGCCGGTGGGTAAATCAGTGTGGTTGAAATGGCGTGCCTCCGCCGATGGCATCGTGCGCTTGGGCACCCGGGGCAGCAGCTTTGACACGGTGCTGGCGGTGTATGACGGCGGGCCGGACATTCGGCAGATCAGCGAAGTGGTGTCCGATGATGACAGTGGCGGGTTTTATACCAGTGAACTCGTCTTCGGAGCAACGCAGGGACGGGAATATTGGATAGCGGTAGATGGGTTGGGCGGATTCACCGGGAACATTATCCTGAGTTGGTGCCTGGAAGTGACCCACGATGATGTGCCGCGCTTTACGGAACATCCGGCCGGCCGGACGGCGGCACACGGAGCCCGGGTTCCGTTGGTGTCCCGGGTCGTAACCCGCGGCACGCCGCAATTCCAATGGTATAAGAATGGAGAAGAGATCGCGGGCGCAGTGCGGAATAAACTGGTGCTGGAAAATGTTCAGCCGCCCGATGCTGGAGTATATCGGGTTGCCGCCTGGGTGGGAGTCCGGACCAATTTCAGCCAGCCGGCCGATATCCAAATCAGCTCCCGGGTAACCCTGGTGGTGAAGGACAAGCTGCCGGAATTGTTGAAGGCACCAGGAGCCGGGGGAGGAGGCGCCTCTTTCGAAGGTGGCATTGGTTCGGGAAGGAACCGACTCCAGACCGCTGCACTGCCATCTCCGAGAACGAATGCGACGGTCAACGCCATACCGATTGCCATCGGCACGCCGGACACGCATATCTTCGACAACTTCAGTTCACGGACCGACGCCGGTGAGTTTCCCTACGGCGGGCGCATCTGGTATGCGACCGACCACATGGAACGCCAACCGGCAACCAACGGGTTCCTGCTGGTGGAAACGCGCAGCGATACGCCGGTGCTGGCGATCGCCGTGACGGAGTTGTTGTCCGATGACTATCGGGTGACCGGTCAGACGTGGTTCATGACCAACAGCGGTCCGGGGCATGCGAGATTGACCGTGCCGGTGAAGGGTGGGACGAACTACTTTATTACGTGGGCGACGGCGCAGCGGGAGCCGGCACGCTTCACGAATAACATCCTGCTGCTGGACGGTGCGATACGGATTGCCCAACATCCGGAGAACGCGGCGCTTCCACCGGCCGGCTCGGCGACCCTGCGGGTGGTGGCCGGATATGGGGATACCAACGCAATCCCGACCGTCAACGGCATCGGCGATAACTTCAGCTATCAATGGTTGAAGGATGGGGCGGCGGTTGGTGGCGCTACCAGTCCCACCTTGGGCGTAAGTCAAACGGGAACGTACGCCGTGGTGGTGTCCAACGCGTTGAGTTCCGTGACCAGCAGCAATGCGGTGGTGGGAGGTGCCACGCCACTGGCAATCACCAATCAACCCGCCGGTGTTTCAACCAGTCTCAATGCCTTGATTTCATTGTCCGTCGGAGTGGATGGCAGTCGTCCGGTTCAATATCAATGGCGGAGAAATGGACTTTCGATACCGGGTGCACGCGGATCAATTCACACGCTCGATCCAGTGGAGGCATCTCTCCTGGGGAACTACGACGTAATCGCGAGCAATGCGTTAGGTTCGATAACCAGCGTGGTGGCGGTTGTTTCGGTGGATGGGCCGATATCAATCACTCGTCAACCGGCGGACGTTTCGCTGCCGGCAGGAGGGAACCATGTGATCCAGATTCAGGCGGCTGGAACGCCCCCGTTATTCGTGCAATGGCTGAAGGAGGGGCAGGTAATACCTGCAGCGACCAATTTCAATCTCGCGTTGGAAAATCTCAACCGAAGCCATTCGGGCCGTTATCATGCCGTGGTCACCAATGCGACCGAACAGACTGCTTCGAGCAATGCCGTGGTCCGAGTTTTGATGCCGGCGCGTCTCCAGAGTTTCAGTCGCGAGAACAACGGCCTTTTCCGGCTTCTTTTTCTGGATTATGACGGGCGCCTGTTACCTGCAAATCTGGTGACGGCGTTCGTTGTTGAAGCATCCAGTGACCTTCTAAGTTGGAGTAATCTGACGACCAATAGCGCCGGTTTGATTTTTACCAATGGGGAATTCTTCTTCGAGGACACGAACGCGCTTAATTATTCGCGGCGCTATTACAGAGTGTTGGAGAGATAAGAATATTCAAGCCGATGACACCTTGACGGTAGAGAAAAAAAGCGAAGAGTTTTTGGGTGACCCGAAATAGTAAAAACCTGATCAAAATCGATATTTCAGGAATTGTGCGGGAATATCGGTCGGAAACCAAATGCTGGTCGCGGTAGCTTTTCCTTGCCATGGACGGGTTCCGGGTGTCGAATACCACCGAAATCATGATCAATGTCCTCGACATCCAGAAAGAGCGTGACGGTTATTCGCGACGTGACTTTTTAAAGATCGGTGGAATGGCTGCTGGTGGATTGTCGATGGGGAATCTACTGGCGGCCGAGGCGGCGCAAAAAACGGGCAAGTCACACAAGGCCATTATCAATATCTTTCTGGCTGGCGGCCCGCCGCACGTTGACATGTTCGACATGAAGCCGGACGCGCCCCGGGAAATTCGCGGGGAGTTTCGACCCATTAAAAGCAATGTGCCGGGGATGGAATTTTGCGAACTCTTTCCCAACCTGGCCAAAT
>CALBIE010000437.1 GCA_937893495.1 uncultured Verrucomicrobiales bacterium
ATGTTTTTCGCCTCTGGCAAAATCTCTTGACCAAATCGGCAACTCCGATTCGATGGAACTCAAGTCTCAGCGAGGCCTATTTTAGCCAGGCCGATGGCGCCGGAATCCTGTTCGACGTCCGCCTGCCTCCCGCCGTCAAGGATCTGAAGGTTTCCCCAATGCTCGTCGTCCTCAATGGCGGCCCTCGCGTCGCTCCAAGCGCTGACTTTCCCTTCATTCAAATACGACCATCGCGTGGTCGGATCTGGGGTTATCGTTCGATCTCCGGATACGATGTGATGCAGGCCATCGCTTTCATGAAGCGCCACTATCCGGTCGATCCGAATCGCATCTATCTTGTTGGTTCGTCAGCCGGAGCGAGCGGAGCCATGCATCTCGCCTCGTGCCATCCCGATGAATTCGCGGCGGTGCTTCCGTTGGTGGCAGCGGGAAATAATTACCCACTCGCTAATTTCAAAAACCTTCCTGTCGCAATACATCACGGCACCGAAGATTGGACTTCCAGCATCTGCAATGCCCGCGTGCAGAACCAGAAAATGCTGAAGCTGGATTGCCCGGTTATCCTCAAGGAATACCCCCGTGCCGGCCACAACGTGCCGAAGCCTCATGAACCACTGGTGAAGTGGTTGTTTACCCAGACCCGCAATCAGTCTCCCGCCTCAATTACACATGAGTGTGAGACTCCCGCTCTCGGGCGTTCGTATTGGATTCGCATTCGCGAGTTCAAAGAACCCCATCAGCGCGCCTTCGTGGCGGCTTCGGTCAATCCAGCATCAGGAAAGGGAACGGCTCTCATTCGCCCGACGAATGTCCTGGCATTCATGTTAAACCTTAAGCTCATCCCAGGCGGAGTAACCGGCATAAAAACAGTTGAGATTGAAGGGACGAGATTCGCTGTTTCAAGCGCCACTGACCGCATCGAATACCGCTATCAAAATGACCGTTGGCAAGTGGCTACCGAAGCGGATTCCGACAATCTGTCAACTCGCCCTTATCATGCGGGAGCGGCCGCGAATCTGTACCAGGGCGAACCGCTCCTGATCGTTTACGGGACTGGAAATGGTCAAAAATCTCTCGCCACTCAACTCCGATCCGCAGCGGTTAAACTAGCGGCTTTTGGCGGACCGACACATACTCCCATGCAAAACCGTTTTCCAATCGTCGCGGATATCGATCTCAGCCCGGACCAAGCGGCGAACTGCAACCTGATTCTGATTGGAACACCCGATGAAAACAGTGCTACCAAAGCCATCCTTCCAGGGCTTCCAATTACGATCAAGAATGAAACTCTCATTGCCGGTAATCGGCCGGCTTTGCCACTCAAGAATCAGATATTGAGTTTGCTTCACCCTCACCCCAGCCATCCAAAATGTCTCGTGTATCTGATTGCGCCGTTCACGGACAAACCTGGCCTGTCTCGTTTCTGCAAGGCAACACAACAGTTTCTCGTCGGTTCTGAAGGATTCGACCGTATCAGTCAGGCGGATTTGGTGGTGCAGAATCTCGACCATCGGATTGCACGCCAGATGCAGTTCGGCAGCCAATGGGAGTGGATTCACTTGTCAGGCTCAGACTCGCCAATCCCTGCTCGCTTCAATGATCGCGCTCATCTCGCGACTGCGCACCTGAAGATCATGCGACGCAAATCCGCTGCCGATTTCGCTCTTTGGTGGGGTCCGGAGGACAAAGGGATGTGGGGATATGATTTCAATTTCCTGTCACGACATAATCCTGAATTCTACACCATGGCTGATTTTCGCACCCAACATTCTCTCCTCGAAACGATGACTGGCGGCGTATCCGGTCTCGAAATGAAGGAAATCTGGAAACGTTGGGTGAAGACCGGGCAACTGCTCAGTGTCTCTGAATTGCCGATTGAGTCTCTCGAGGATGAACGACAATATCGCGTCCATATTCCGATGGATCTCTACATCAAACTCGGTCAACGAAGGAAGAATCTGAATAATCCGCAAGCCGGCCCGACGATTTCGTCAGAGGAAGTTATGGCAGAGGTGTTCCGACAATGAGAGGATTGAAGTTCCCGGGATCAGAAGAGTTCGCCCCTCCTCCGCCGGCCAAAAAGGGTGACAACCAACCGAACTACAACCAAAGACGCCAACCGCATGAAACGCTGCTTCACGCATTCACTCATCACCACAACCCTTCTGCTGAACGCGGTCATCGCATTCGCGGCCACAAACCAACCCGCCGAAGACAAGACCGCGACGGTCGCGCACGTGATCAACTTCGTTGCCAAATCGGACTGCACCTTCATCCGCAATGGTCGGTCGTACACCCCGAGAGAAGCATCGGCGCACATGAAGGACAAAAGTGAGCACTACAAGAAAAAGATAAAGACGCCCGAAGATTTCATTCGCCTGGCCGCGACCAAGAGCCTCCTATCGGGCAAGGCTTATGTCGTGAAGACCAAGGATGGAAAAGAGATTGAGTGCGCGAAATGGTTAACCATGGAATT
>CALBIE010000438.1 GCA_937893495.1 uncultured Verrucomicrobiales bacterium
CAACAATCCTTGTTCCGCAATCGATATTCCGGTCCCGACGAATCCGCATGGACTCTTGCCAATCGGCCTGAGTCCGTTTCCCGCATTTCAAAATCGGTCGCTTGGAATCGGTCTGAAAAATCGAAGACTACAACGTTTTCGTTTTGCGCGCCTTCTTGTCTGATTACTTCCCAAACAAGTCCCCTTTTCCACCACATAATTTGATGAGATGGATCAACGCGCGGCCCACGCGCTCGGCAGTTCGGTTGTCCTTGGTACAAATCCACAAACCTGTCTTTTTTTCGGACTCGGTAATTACTTTGATCGTGCGACGTCCCTCGGTTGTAAACAATTCGATCCCGCTAAAAAATGGCGAAGCGTTTGGCCTGGATTTGTCCACTTCCACTCGATCCGGATTGAGGTCTTTTAACGCGCCTGTAACCACTTGTGCCTTGCGGCGGCTCCCCTCTTTCGTTTCGCCGCGCTTTCGAGAATATGATCCAACCCGATAAATCATCGTATCGCCCGTGAAAGACATCTCGAACCAGCGGACAGATTCACCCGACATATCCGACGCTGATACCTGCTCCTGGATGAATTTTTTCGTTGCCTCCTTACTTTGCGCCATCGCTGACGTGCTCGATAACAACATCGCAAGAACAGTTGTCACAACAATTGTGTAGGATTTGTTGATCACAAGTAGAGGGTGTGTGTACGCGATCCCTTGTCAAGCAAAGACCTGCGGCAGACAGGGTTGAAAAGTGTCCGCGAAAAAATCAATACGGATTAGTCGAAACCGTTTGTAGAATTGCTGGCATAGTCGGCCCGGCTTTGACGGAGAAAAACCGGTGATTAAGTTCATTTTGGTTCCGGCCAATTCAAGTGCTTGTGCAGAAACCGATAGGTGCCCTGTCCGTTGATGGTGTGAGGGCCGTTGAACCATTCGATTTCGGTACGGTTGCCTATGTCGAGATAGTCGTAGAGTCGCCGAATTTTGGCGTATTCGAAAGCGACCCATTCGTCCACGCCGACGCCGTCCTTGTGGCCTCGTTCGACCATGAATGGACGCGGACAAATGAGCCCGGCCATTTCGGCGTAGTTGAAAGTGTGTCCCAGATCCCATTCGTAGATCTCGTATTCACCGGTGAACATGTAGGTGCTGCGCCAATCCACGGAGGCGTTTTTCCAGACCCATTCGTTGAAGTCGGCGGAACAGATGGAGAGGGCATATCGCCTTTCAAGCGCCGGGATGCGCATGGCGCTTTTACCGCCGTAACTCAGCCCGTAAAAGCCGATGCGTTCAGGATCAACGTTTGGCAGTGATTGCAACCAGTCCATGATCGCTTCGTGTTGGCGGATGATGACGGAAAAGAGGGAGCGGCCAAGTGGATTGAGTTTACGCTGTAGCACGCGGAAAGCGTCTTTGCCGCGATAGGGGTTGTGCGGGGCAAAAGTGATGAAGCCGCGCTCGGCGAGCTTGGCGGCAAAGGCTTTGTAAGGGCCCCAGGATCGGCTCTTTTCGTCTTCATCAATCACATCGGCCGGGACGCCTTCGAGTCCATGCTGACACACGACTACGGGACGTTTCTCACCGGGCTTTATCCCCTTTGGCACGAGCAGGTAGCCCCAGGCATAGACGTCCGTCCAGACGTCGAGGACGACTTCATAGGCGACCCATTTGTCCGTCTCTTTAAGCAACCGGGCGCGAGGGTTCAGTGGGAGTCGCTCGTCGTTGAACCAACCAATGACTTCGTCGCGGAAGGACTCGAAGGCAGGTTGGGTATCCTTCAGCCATTGGTCCGGAGTCGTCGTCGGGTATTTGCTCCAAAAGGTTTTTTCGCGTTCTGATGACGCGTGGCGGAGGAGGGTCTGCGTAAAGTCCTCCATCTGCTGAAACTGGGTCCGACGGCGTTCAGATGAGTCAAAACCGATGCGGGCGTCTTTCATTTCCTCGGTTTCAATCGAGAAAGGATTGTCGTTAATATTCATCGAACCGAGAAACGCGAGGATCGCGGCTGAGGAACCCGGGCCGGTCGGTTCGCCTCCCTGTTGAGACACGAGCACGGGTTTGGCGAATTGATTGGGCGCGCCGGCCATGAGTTGAATGGCGCGGAGCCATTCGTCGCGAACGAGTGAGTAATCCGGCGTCTTCCATGAGCCTGGCGCCGCGCCACTGCGTCGCCCTTTGCCGGGTTGCGGCGGTCCCGTGATTTCGGGCACGGGACTGTACTCAATGACGAGTTGCTTGGGAGCGATCAGGGTCGCAATTTCCGCGTCGCCAAATTCGCGCAGCAGCCCGATGACATTTCGATAAATGGGTTCCTGCCAGACGTTTTGACGGGATTGGTAATATCCGCTTACCAGTGCGGAATCGATGCGGGGATCGCTGGCTGCAGCGTAGAGCGCGACAAGTCCGCCCTCGGCATAGCCCGCGACACCGATGGGGATATCGACGTTGGGTGATCGGGCGAGTTCGCTTTTAAACCAATCGACCGCCGCAAGCACTTTCTGCACTTCGTAACCGATGACGTGGCGACCCATTTCGAAGGCCTGGCGGTAAATCCATTCCCGGTGCGGCTGATTGATGAAGATGCCGAGTTTTTTGCTGCCGGACAACTCGTCACCGCGGTCCAGCATCGTGGGAATGACGACCTGGCAACCGGCCAGCGCCAGCCACCGGGCGAACTGGTTCTCTACTTCAACGCCCGGTGCGAGACCAAGAATCTGCTCGGGTGTTTGGTCCGCATCCGGTATGGCCACGACATAAGCGCGGACGGGCGCTTTCGGTACCACCAGCAACCCCTCGGCATAAACTCCCGGCAAGGATTGCCAACGCACTGCCAGGACCGTGAACGCAGCCGTATCCGCCACGACGCCGGCAGAACTGGTGGTGGCAACGTATTCCAGCGCTTTGACGGGCGGGCGTTCATCGACGACGCCGATGATTTTTCGAAAACGCTGGCGGTTGGCTTCGATAGATTTGGCGAACGCGGCGGCGGACGAGAAATCGCGGTTCCAGTACTGCTGGCGCGATTCGATTGAGCTGGCCAATTGTTGATCGAGAAAGCGGCTGATACCGGCGACCATTTGAGCCGATAAATCGCCTTCCACGGTCAAGGGTTTGGTGCCCGGCAATATCTGGTCCGCGGCCAGCACGGATAGG
>CALBIE010000439.1 GCA_937893495.1 uncultured Verrucomicrobiales bacterium
ATGGTCGAAGCGGGTGGCATCTCAGCCGAGACGATTTCTTTCTGCGATCTGCTGGCCACGTTCGCAGAGATTATCGAGAAGCCTCTGCCAGATGATGGGGGCGAAGACAGTTTCAGTTTTCTGCCAATGCTCAAGGGGATGAATCTTCCGCATCCGATCAAGGAGGCAACGGTGAATCTCTCCTCACGCGGATACCTGAATATTCGTTCCGGAAACTGGAAGCTCATCGACGGACTGGGAAGCGGCGGTTTCACGCAGCCAAGCAAAATCAAGCCGGAGAAAGGAAAACCGAATGCGCAACTCTACAATCTTGCCGATGATCCGGGTGAAACGCGCAATCTCTATCAACAACATCCCGAATTGGCTCAACGTCTTGCCCGATTGCTGGAGCAGTATAAAAAGGACGGGCGGAGTCGGGCGAAGATGAAGTGACCAATCTTCAGAGGCGATTTCAAAACCCCGTAGCAGCCGAGGTAACGAGGCTCAAACTTCACGAAGAGCAGAGCCTCCTTACGTCATCTTTAATAGATGCGCGTAGGCTGAATTAATCCGAATTCCGAAATATTTCGGGGAGCGCGCCCGCCTCGGGCGCTGTTTTCCGCGCCCTCGCGGAAAACCCGGTCGCACCGAGACGATCCGAGCGTTCGTCTCCGTTTCGCGCGCAAGACGCTGGCCGCGAGGCGCGGCCAGCCACACCCGAGGCGGGTGTGCTCCCCTACTTCGGAATTCGGGATTAATCTCGCTTTGTCACCCTGTTGCAATTACCAATCGGTCATGCGGATTCTGTTGATTTTGTTCGGACTGAACGGCTTCCTTCCCGGTTTGACCGAAGCCGCCGAAAAGGCTCCCTGGAAGCCACCAATCTCACCCACCGAAATTCTTGCTGCGCTCAACCATAACCCAACCGGTAATACCGCCGACGAATTGGCCCGGAAGATTTCAGCGACCTTCGGCAAACAAAATCTCGCCCGGAAAAATGTTCGTCCGAAAGTGGAAGCGACCACGGTCGTCTGGGCAGCTACGGAAAAGAGGGACGTTTCAATTCATTCACCGGACGGAGCGTTGATCGGGAATCTGCGACAGATCGGCAGCACGGGACTGCAGGTGCTGGCAAAGGACGTCGGGAATTTTCAATTGCTCAACTACATTGTGAAGGCCGACGGAAAGCGCATCGGCGATGGCAGCCTGAAGATTGAGCATTACCCCGTCCCGCCCGAAAGCATGGAACAGGCCGGGACACCCCGGGGCCGCATTGAGAAGTTCGAGTTTCGCAGCAAGATTTTCCCGGATACGACACGCGAGGTGTTTGTTCATGTTCCCGCCCAGTATGACGACACTCCGGCCTGCTTGATGGTCTGGCAGGATGGTCAACGCCATTCGCTTCGAGACAAGGGGCTCAAGGCTCCGGTCGTCATTGAGAATCTCATTCACTCCAAACAGATGCCAGTGACCATCGGAATCTTCATCGAACCAGGACGAGGACTGAATCAACCACCGGGAAGCAAGGCACGCAACCGGGGCTTTGAGTACGACGGCCTCGGCGATTTGTATCCGCGTTTCCTGCTGGAAGAACTCATCCCCGACGTGGAGAAACGATATGGTTTGAAGCTCAAATCCGATCCAATGAGTCGGGCAATCGGCGGCGGATCGTCCGGCGGCATTTGCGCGTTCAAAACGGCGTGGGAGCGCCCGGACCAGTTCGGGCGAGTGTTGTCCTGGGTCGGCAGTTTCGTCAACCTGCGTGGCGGACACGTCTTCTCAAACATAATCCGCAAGACCGAGCGCAAGCCCATCAAGGTGTATCTCCTTGATGGCGACAATGATCTCGACAACGCGTTTGGCCATTGGCCGACGGCGAATCTCAAGATGGCTGCGGCACTGAAATACATGAACTACGATTATAAACTCGAGTGGACGAAGTGTTTCCACGGCAGCACGGCAATGGCGGCTCATCTGCCGGACGCGTTGCGCTGGTTGTGGAATGACGCGAAATAATCTGCCGGATGATTGCGAAAAGACACCGGACGAACGACGGCACGTCACCCTCACCGGGGAGCACGGGCCGCTGGCCTGCGCCGTTCGGCGGCTCGCCGAAGGGCGCATTCGGGCGGCACCCCCCGGAGCGTGGCGTTTACGCCGCTGAAACGTCCACTTGCAACCATCGTCAGCGATTTACGGAAGATTTCCGCACTGCAACGCCGCTGCGGACTGAAGTCCGCGCTCCCGAGGCGGGGCTCCACCCGAATACGCCCCTCACCGAACGGTTTTGGGAAGCACTGTATCCAGACTCTGCAAATCAAATGTTTATGAATCGCGCTCACCTCAAAGAACTTTTCGGCGGGCCGCCAAAAAGAACAGCCGGGCCGGCTGTGCTCCCCTGCAATCGCGGCTTCGCCGCGCCGGGTCAACTCGTGACCATCGGCGGATAAATCTTCTTCGAAATGGCTGACGTAAAAAAGACAGAGGAATACCAGCGAATTTACGATTCGCACGACGCCGTCGTGCCACCATGGTATCAATGGGGACCTTACCTTTCGGAGCGTTCGTGGGGAACGGTGCGTGAGGATTACAGCGCCGACGGTGATGCGTGGAGTTACTTCCCTCATGACCATGCCCGCTCGCGAGCGTATCGTTGGGGGGAAGATGGTCTGGCAGGTATCAGCGATCGGTATCAGACACTTTGTTTCTCCCCGGCGTTCTGGAACGGCAATGATCCGATTCTCAAGGAGCGCTTGTTCGGATTAGTCCCGACGGAATCGAATCATGGTGAAGACGTGAAGGAGTATTACTACTACCTCGACTCGACACCGTCGCATTCCTATCTCAAGTGGCTCTACAAATACCCCCAGCGCGAATATCCTTATCAGCGCCTCGCCGATGAAAGCAAAAATCGCGACAGTTCCCAACCGGAGTTCGAACTGCTGGATACCGGGATTTTCGATGAAGACCGTTATTGGGATATCTTCGTGGAATACGCCAAGGGCGACGCGCAGGATTTGTGCATCAAGATTCGCGCGGTCAATCGTGGTCCGGCACCCGCGACGCTACACATAGTACCGCAACTCTGGTATCGCAACCGCTGGTCCTGGGACCCGGATAAGAAACGAGCGCCGGTCATTCAGCCCTCCACTAAATCACGCACGCACATTGCATTGGTCGCGGATGACAGCGAAGCGGAGGCGGTGCATCGATTGACTTTCGACTATCGCCTTGGCCCGCGTTATCTCTATGCCGAGGCGGGCGGGACGCCGATGTTCACGGACAACGAAACGAACGCCGCACTGTTGTTCGGAGAAAAGGCGCGGAGCAAAAGCCGTTTCACCAAGGATGCCTTTCATCGGCACGTCATCCATCGCGAACCGACGGTCAATCCGGAATTGCGCGGAACCAAGGCTGGTGTTCACTACATCAAAGGCCCTGTCAAACCGGGCGAAAGCGTCACCATTCGACTGCGGCTCACGGACAAAATTCTGACCCGTCCATTTGTGGACGTGGAACAAATTATCGCCGCGCGCAAATCTGAGGCCGACGAATACTACAACGCGATCCATCCGAGATTGGCATCCGAGGATGAACGGCGCATTCAACGACAGGCATTCGCCGGAATGCTCTGGAGCAAGCAAGTCTATATCCTCGACGTGAACGACTGGCTTACCGGCGATGATCCCAACGCTCCTCCGCCCGAAGAACGCAAAAAGGTCCGCAACCAGCACTGGCGACACCTGAACTCCATGCGCATCCTCTCGATGCCCGACAAGTGGGAATACCCCTGGTTCGCAGCGTGGGATTTGGCTTTCCATGCAGTACCCCTCGCCAAGATTGATCCGCCCTTTGCCAAACGCCAATTGTGGTTACTGCTGAACGAGCAATTTCAGCATCCGAACGGACAAATCCCGGCCTACGAATGGGAGTTTTCCGACATGAACCCACCCGTACACGCGTGGGCGGTTTGGCGGGTGTACAACATGGATCGGATCCAGTCCGGAAAGGCGGATCGCGCTTTCCTTGAAAAGGCCTTCCACAAATTGCTGATGAACTTTGCCTGGTGGGTCAATAAAGTGGATCGCGATGGCAACAATGTATTCGAGGGCGGATTCCTCGGTCTGGACAACATCACGCTGCTGGATCGGAGCGAGGAATTACCGAAAGACATGGCGCTTTATCAGGCGGACGCGACCGGTTGGATGGGAATGCTGTGTTTAAACATGATGCGCATCTCGTTGGAGCTGGCCAAAGAAAACAGTGCCTACGAGAGTCTGGCCACCAAGTTTTTTGAGCATTATGTCTATATCGGCGCAGCGATGAAGCAACTCGGGCGCAAGGGATTTCAATTGTGGGACGAAGAGGATGGCTTTTTCTACGACCTTCTCAAACACCCGGATGGTCGATTGGAAAAACTTCGAGTTCGCTCACTGGTCGGATTGATTCCGCTCTTTGCCGTCGAACGGCTCGAAGCTGAATGGATCAAACCCTTCAAGAGTTTCTGCGCCGACATCGAATGGTTTTTCAAAAACCGTACGGACCTCGTCGATCATACGATCAATACTGTCAACCATTACGGCCAAAAGGTACTGGTTCTCACGATTCTTAATCCGCAACAAATCGCTCGTCTTTTGAAAACCGTTTGGGATAAGAAAGAATTTCGATCTGAGTTCGGCCTGCGCAGTCTATCCAAATACCACGAACAACATCCTTTCCACGTCAACGGACGCAGCGTCGGCTACGAACCAGGGGAATCCATCGCGATGCTCAAGGGCGGCAACAGCAACTGGCGCGGCCCCATCTGGTTCCCGATGACCTTCATGCTCATTGAGTCCATCCGCAAACTAGGTAAAGCCTATGGCGGTATATTGACGGTCCGCGAAAGCGACGGTTCGCAGGATTATATCAATCTGCAATCGATGTCGGCGGGATTCGCCGAGGGCTTACTGGACATTTTCAAACGAGACCACAACGGACGCCGACCGGTATTTGGCGACAATGAAAAATTTCAGAATGATCCGCACTGGAAGGATTATCTGCTCTTCTACGAATACTTCCACGGTGATACCGGAAAAGGCCTTGGAGCCTCGCACCAGACCGGCTGGACCGGCCTGGTCGCCTCTATCATCGACGAATGGCGGCGGAAATAGCCGCGGTTGACCGAGCCGCGCATCCAATTTCACCAGACGCATTCGCAGTGTGGGTGCTTCCGTATCCGATCATCTTTGCTTACCATCGGCACACCATGCACTGTCTCGGTCAACCCAACTCCAGAAATGAAGTTTCGAAACCGATGAGAGACGCGACCAACCTGGCGATTGGGCGGCAATGTTAACGGCGTTGATATTGGGTTGGCAATCATGGCAGGGTTGAACCCGTTGAAGGACCGAAGTTTATTGCTTCTGATTCTGCTGCTCGCCGTTACGCAAGGCGCTGCATTCGCGGATGTTCCAGGGCATTTTCCATCCGACCACACCGACACGTTCGGCAAGACGGTGCTGACTGTTCATGCGGACAGCTCCTATGTGCGCAACACCTGCGATATCCTCGGCAATCTCACCACGACGACCGATGAACTGAATCAGGAAACCGCCTTTACCTACGATTCCTATTACCGGTTGGCGACAAAAACTCTGCCCGACCTGAACGTCGTTTCGTACGATTACGATCCGCTCGGCAACCTGACCCACCGGACGATGCCCGGTGGATTGACATGGTCGGCCGCGCACGATTCGGCCGGGCGCATGACGAGCGAAAAACTCGTCGGGGGTGGACTGACAAATCGCTCGTTCTCCTACACCTATTACCAGGCGGGCAATGACCATGCCGGCAAGCTCAGCGTCATCAGCGATCCCCGAAGCATTTCCATCACCAATTCCTATGACGACTGGCAGAGACTCTCGCAGGTGACGACCGGCGGCGCCGGTGATGGCCAGACCCAGACAACCACCTATTCCCGCGATCGGATTGGCCGGACCACCAACATCACCCAGACCACGACCGGGTTTCCTTCCACTACCGTCCAGCGATTGTTTGATCCCGCCGACCAGCTCTATCACGAGACGGTCTCCATTTATGGGCAGATTGTCAGCCAATTCAGCCAGGGTTGGAACGTGGCTGGTCGTCGAAGCTGGCTGCAGCAGGATGGCGTCGCTTTGGGAGGGCTGAGCAGTTTTGGCTATCGTGCCGATGGCGCCATGACGTCGGTGACCAACGGAGCTTTTGGCGCCTCGTTCGGCTACGACGACGGCGGGTTCCTGACCAATCGAACCAGTTCGTGGCGGACTTGGACCATCACCGACCGCGACAGCCGGGGCCGGGCGACGAACCTCACCTCATCCATCAACGGCACGAACGTGCTGACCGAGGCGTTGACGTGGCGGACCAATTCCACGCTGGCCGGTTACGTGGCCACCCGGGCGGGACAGGACAGTTGGAATGAGACCAACTCATACACTTATAACGGTCGTGGTCAATTGACCAATGAGACGTTTCAGCCGGACGCGGGCGTCTCCGCGGCCAATGACTACACGTTTGACGGCTTGCTGGGCATCCTGACGCAGGTCGAAACCACGGGCGACCTGACGGGGAATTGGTTGGGCACGACCAATGGATTGGGACAGCTTTCCTCAGAGAATTGGACCAACAATTCGACCATTCATTTGCGTG
>CALBIE010000440.1 GCA_937893495.1 uncultured Verrucomicrobiales bacterium
ACAAATGTGCCCAGCAGATAAAGATCGAAAGGACTACGTCGCGAGCGTCTGGTCATCGAGTGGGCTTGCGGATCCCATGAGCTTTTCGTTCCAGAAGAACCGGGCAACAAGCTACTTCATCGGATTGGACGCCAGTGAGTCCAATCCATCGACAGTTCTAATTGGGGACCGGAATCTTGCTCCGACCAACAGGCCATTTGCCGGCCAATTACTCCGCGTCACCAATCAGGCCATGCTTCAATTTGACCGCCGGCTTCACGGATTCTGCGGCAACATCGGCCTTGCCGACGGCTCTGTCCAACAGATCGACAATGGCAGCTTTCACACGAGCAAACGGGGATACAACTTCACCATCACCAACCGCCTGTTGTTTCCGGTGTTTCCATGAATCGACTGGAGCGCCGGCTTCCAGCGCGGAGTGAAGCCCGTGACGAACACGAAGTCGATTGAAGAACGGGTGCGCCGTTTCCCCTCATCCTAACCCTCTCACTTGCAGAAATGTTTAGATGCTTTTGCCTTGGGAGAGAAGCAGAGGGGTGGCGACCACTGCCCCGCTGGGCTTCCGGTAAAATTAATTAAATGAAAAACGCCTGGTCGCGCTTTCGCGTTCAGGATTGCTCCGACCTCTGCGCCCGCCGTTTCCTCCTCTTCAAATAATCATTTTAGCGTGATAGCACCAAAAGTGCTTGCGCGGCTCGGATCCGCGCATCGAGGTTTTCGTCGTCGAGCAGCTTGATCAGCTGCGCCTTCGTCGAAACCATTCGCGCCTCGCCGGCGAATACCGCCGCGTAAATCCGGATTCGCGCATCGTCCGATTTGAGGTTTCGCACGAGCGCCTGACGGCCTTCGGGATCTCCGAGGTTGGCCAGCGAATGCTCAAGAAATGCTTTTGTCCAGGCATCGGGCGCATCGGGAATTCTTTTGCGAATCAATTCGATGTCCGACTTGTCGCCAATGCGACCAAGAACCCACGCGGATATGAAATAGAGTGTCGGGTCTTTCTCTTCGCGCGTTCGGTCCCGCAGATAGGTCATCGCTTCCGCGTTGCCATTCCTACCGAGCGCCGCCGCTGCCATCAATCGCAACCGCACGTTGCTCGTCTGCGCAAACGCCGCTTCAATCGGTTTGCCGTCACCAGTCCAGCCGACCTTGTAGAGACTTTCGGCGGCATGCACATGACCGTGATCATCCTTCTTTTTGAGAATGTCCAACAAGACCTGGCTTCGGGCCTTGTCGCCGGCGCGAGAAAGTTCGCGGGCGAGTCCACACCGTTTTTGGTCATCGGTCTCGGTCTTCAGCTTCGGCTCAAGAAACTTTCGGACCTCTTTGCCTTTGCCCGCCAACGTCAATGCCTCGGCCGCATGAATCGATGGCCAGAATTCCGCCGAATTCAATCCGTCCCGCAGCACCTTGAGGCATTTGGCGCGCGTCGTCGCGTCGAGCTTGATTCCTTCCGCACCGGCGGTGCCAATTGACATCAGGCCGAGTAAAACCAAAGAGACTGTCCAATTTTTCATACTGATTCCTTTTTGTTTGCAAACACTTTGCAGGCGATCAATCCCACCGCCAGGCCCACGACCAATGCGCACGGCGAAATCCACTGAAAGCTGACCGGGTCCAGCCCGTTCGCGTTCTTGCCGAAGATGATCCCACTGAAGGCAATCAACACGGCGACCGTGACGCTGGCGACCGTGGCGATCCAGACTCCCGTTGCGTTGGCAAAGGGAACGAACAGCGCGAAAAAGAACAGCAGGAAAATCGGCACGGTCAGCAGATTCACAGTCTTGTTCGTAATCGCCATGAAATTGCCGGGGATATGTTCCATCACGGAACTCAAAATGATGACGACCGCACCAATCACTACGGCCAGGATACGCGCGAACCTGACATGCTTCGCATCCGTCTCAGGTTTGCGACCGAATCGATCGAGACAATCCGTCATCACAACCGCCGTGATCGAGTTGACGCCGGAATCAATACTCGACATGGCCGCGGCAAAAAGCCCGGCGACCACCAATCCGGTCACCACCGGTGGCAGGTGAAAGGCGATGAAATGGGGAAATATTTTGTCCGCGTTCCCGGCCAAAGTGATGCCCTCCGGCAAAGCCTGCGGATTGGCCTGAAAGAAGCCGAGCAAGGCGACTCCCACAAGCCCGAGTGTCGCTCCCACGATGAAGCTGACGATCAACTGCATTCCGAAGGCCCGCCTTGCCGCGGCCGCATTCTCCGTGGCCATGAACCGTTGAACCGAGACCTGATCGCCGGCGGACGTGCAGACCATCCACAGGAACACGGAAAAGATTGATCCAACCACGGTCACACGCGTTGACGGGTCGAGGCTGAAAATGGGCTGCTTGTCCCAGATATCACTCTGCCATTCGGTCGGAAACCACCCCAAACCGCCCATCTTATACGTCACCGTGCCGAGCACGAGCAACGCACCGCCATAGAGCAAAATCGTCTGCATCAGGTCGGTAATTACCACCGCGCGAAGTCCGCCAAGCGAAGTATAGGTCACCGCAAACACGCCGGTCACGAGGACGATCAGCGGAACCCATTTTTCGTCCACGCCAATCATGATGGCGATGGCTTTGGCCGTCAGAAAAACGAGTAAAGACATCCAGACCAGCCGCAGCAACAGGAACATCGTCACGCCCAGCATCCGGATGCTGAGGCCCAGTTTCGTCTCCAGCAATTCATATGCGCTGGTCACTTTCTGGCGCATGTAAACCGGCAGCAGCACGCCGCCGACCACCATAAAGATAAACGGATACGCGAGGTAATTGGTCAAGTACGCCGGCCCCTTGCCGAGCACCTCACCGGGAATGGCCAGATACGAAATCGTGCTCAACAACGTCGCGAACAGCGACACGCCGATGAGCAACGGGTTCATCTTGCCTGAGCCGACAAAATACTCCTTCGTATCGTCTTGTTTCCTCCCGTAGTGCCAGCCCAACCCAATCGTCGAAACGGCATAAACGAAAACAATTATCCAATCAATGACTGCCATGGGCGTGGCGGGATGGTGCGGCGCGCGGGTGCGTGTGTCTAGTTGATTTGCACCGACATGATTCGCGCATGATCAATCCCGTTGGTTCCGGAGACGATTATTCGTATCGCTTGAGGTTGCACGGGCGATTCAAACCCGTGACGTCGCAGCCGCTGGTAATTGTCCGAAACCTCCATGGCCGTCCGCCATTCTCCCTTATCCAGATACTCAATCAAACAATCGCGCACCGTTTCCGGCTGAGGCCGGCCCCACACCATCCTGGCCGTGTATCCGTCATGATGGCTCAAGGTGAGATGCCGATGCAGGCCCGTGTCGAAAACCAATTGAATCGAATGGATCTCAACCGGTTTGTCCCATTCCAACTGCAACCATGCCGGAAATCCTTCCGCCGGATCGGACATCCAACGATGACTGCCCGGATTCGCCCGATGCAATGGCGCGCCTCGGCTACCATGAACGCTGCGGGTCTGACCGGACCGGACATTCTCAGCCGCGCCCAACGTCTGCGAACTGGACGCGGTGATTTTTGCTCGGAAAAGAATTTCGTCATCGGCCACCGTCGGTTGGCCGATGACAAAGGCATCATCGCGCCGAAGCCGCTGGTGAATCTGCGCGAGTGCCAAAGAATTCTCCGGCAATTCGGCAATCGGAATCGAATGAAGCCCGCAATGCGCGGCGACCGTTCCCACGCCCTGCCCGATGATCGCGCAGGTTGCCATCACCCGGGTTGAGGAGAAGGCGACGTGGGTGGCCGAAATGTTACGCCCGGCGAACATCAGGTTTTCCACGTCCCGCGCCACACAACATCGCAACGGAATATCGTAGAGATTCGGAACCGGATGTTGCACGCACGGCTCCCGGTCCGGCGCATCGACTCCCTCCGGTGGATGAAGATCCAGCGACCAACCACCGTAGGCAATCGCGTCGGGAAACTCCCGCGACTCAAGAATATCCTGCTCGGTCAATACGTGTTGCCCAATGAAACGCCGGCTTTCTCTTTTGCCGGGCAGGAATCCAATCCAGTCCAAAGCCCAGTGCGACGCCTTGAACTTCGTCGAGCCGGGCCCGTTTTTGATGTGGTTCCAGATACCCAGCGCGATGGCCAGCAACTCGTCACGAATCCGTTCATTGTCCTTGATGGTGTCCAACATCCCACCCCATTCGGCCCACCAATAACCGTACTCATGGGTCGGCTCCTCTTCGCCGGGCATCGCGTAAAGCCGGAGACGTAGCTCATCGGCGGAAAACTCCCGTATCCATTCCGGACCGATGAAAGGCATTGGCCGATCGTGTTTGCGGGCTTGCAGCAGAATGGTCGAACCAAGTCGATGGGCATCGGCCTGCTCGACTGCCAGCGATTCACCAAATTGCTCGCGCGACTCCCGCCCCTCCATGAACGCCGCGCCGGCCTCGAATCCAAGCCGTCCGTCACCCGTGCAATCCACGAATACCTTTGCGCCGATGCGAAATGAATCCTCGGTGCTTTGCCGTTCTGCCCGAACGGCATCGATACGATTGCCGTTCATTTCGACACCGACAACCGTCGTGTTGAGGAGCAGCGTCAGGTTCGGTTCGGCGCGACATTTCTCGTAGAGAATCAAATCGAACATCGACGCGGATCGCTGCGGATTGCGAACCGCATTCTCCAGCCGAATCTCCTCGATGATGCCGGTCTCGCGTGCCTCGGTCACGAGTTCCTCGCCGCGCTCGAAGCTCCCCGTGCCATTCGCGCCGACAATGTGCATGCGCACCTCACTTGACGCATTGCCCCCCAGCACCGATCGATCATGGCACAGAATGACACGGGCACCACAACGAGCGGCCGCCATGGCGCACGGCACGCCAGCCGCGCCGCCGCCCGCCACGAGGATGTCACACTTGAGATCGTGAAATTTGATGGGCTTCAGATACCATGGGCGGGGCATCCGGAAAAGCATGTTGCATCAACCGCCTTTACGTCCCATACCCGTTCCGATGAATCATTCGTTTGCGATGGGCCTTTTTGTCGGTGTTGTGACAACCGTTATCAATGTCAATGCGGCCGATGACGCCCTCGACCAACGCCCGCAGCCCTGGCAACGCCAACCGCAGCCAATCTTCTCCGCGCGAACGACCAGCGAATCATGGTGCAAGGTCGTGCTTTACAGTCCGCACGTCATTCGCGCGAACGGAACGTATCGCATGTGGTATGTCGGCACGTCCACCGGCAGCCGCATCTATGACATGGGCATCGGCTACGCGGAATCGAACGATGGACTGAATTGGAAACCTCACCCGGGAAATCCGGTTCTGAAAGGCGAGAACCTCCCGTATGGCCCATGTTTCCAGACACCGTTCGTAATCTTCGATCGCGAGGAGGAGAATTACAAGATGTGGTTCACCGCCGTGCTGGGCAGCGCCACGAATCAGGCGCTCGGTTACGCTACCAGCCCGGATGGCGTGAAATGGAGTGTGCATCCGAAACCCATTTACCCATCCATCCGTTCACCGATGGTGCTCAAGACCGGTCCGGCGAATTATCGGATGTGGGCCAATTCCGATCCGGGCCCCGGCAAAGGTAGTCTGTTCAACAACATCTTCGAGTTCAGCTCCACCGAAGGGATGACCTGGACGCGAAGCAAAAGCCCGTGCATCCGCCCATCGGATCTGATTTCGACCTGCGTGTATCCCTTCGTCAGTCAAATCAATGGCCGCTACGTGATGTGGTATGGCGGGCATATCGCCGGCGGACAGTTCGAACTCTTCTGCGCCACCTCCGACGACGGCTCGAAATGGGAGGTGGATCACAAACGCGCCGCTTTTCCTGCCGCCGATGGAAAGGAGCGATTCGACAGCCGATACACCTCCACGCCCAGCGTCGTGGTGGAGAAGGATCGCATCCTCCTCTACTACTCGGCCCGCGATTGGAACCGCGACTACATTGATTCCAAAGGACAAAAGAAGCGGGACGGTTCCAGTCCCTATTCGCACATCGGCGTGGCAGTCATGAAGCGATAGATGGCGCATTTCAGATCAGTATCTGGATCAAGCGGACCGTCCATTCCCCCTCTCCCGCCCTTCGGGCACCCTTCCCATGAACCGGATGACGGAGCGCCGGCTTGCAGCCGGCTTAAACCGTTACCTGGCAATGAGACGACTCTGGTCGGAATCAGTCGTGCGGGACTCCGGCAGGGAATAAGCCGGCAACATGCCGGCGCTCCGGTTCATGGTCCCGATTCGCGTCAAATCGTTGGAGGTTTTCCCTCCCCATGAACCTCGGCCCCGTAGCGCAGGTTTCCAAACCTGCCGTATCGCCGGTTTCCCTACCGGCAGGCCGTCGGCATGCCAAAGTCGCATGGAAACTCGAACGCGATGCGGATTTGGAAATCCGCGATTGGCTCCGTCGCTGTGCTCCTTCGGTCCTGCGGACCTTGCCTGCGGCAATCCCTTTCGCTCCGCTCAAGTCAGCAGGCTCGGAGGCCTGCGCTACCCGGTTCAGGGGTTCAAAGCGCGAAGTTTCGGATCAGCGAAATCTCTCCCACATGGGGGAGAGGGCGGGGTGAGGGGGTGACCCCCATTTGTTCAACGAATCAAGAATACATAAGACGCTGCTGACACTACCGAATCCGATGGGTGTGAGACAAAAATCTGAGAGTAACG
>CALBIE010000441.1 GCA_937893495.1 uncultured Verrucomicrobiales bacterium
CGGTACACTCGGCAGTGGTCACCGTGTTACCAATGCCCCGCACTTCCTGCAGAATATTGCCGGGAAATTTCAGCGGCAGGTCGTAGTGCCGCAACACCGCGAGCATATCGACACCCTCTGCGGTTGGCGGCCCCAGCACTTCGATGATGACGCCTTCAGGATTTGTGTGGCGGGATTCCCATTCACGCAGGTCCACTACGACTTTGTCACCCACGTGCGCGGGCCGTCCCACATCTTTGGGTTCCGGCACATATACGTCGTGTTGCAACCGCGGATCATCGGGGATGACGTATAGAAACTGTTTGCTGCGTTGCAGCGTCCCGACAATTTGCGTGCGACGTCGCTCCAGCACCCTGACCACCGTCCCGGCGGGAGTCTCCTCAACGGGCGCACGTCGGCCCAGCGGACGCACATCCAGCCGGACCAACACATGATCCTCGTGCAAGGCGGTTCCCGTTGCATTGGCGTCAATCGCGATCTCCTTGAGTTTCGGATCATCGGGGGTCAGAAAGCCCCGTCCACCGCGCGTGATTTGAATGCGACCGGGGATCAGGTCCGCTTCACGCGGGACGATATAGCGGTTGCCCTTGATACGGGCCACCTGCCCTGCCCGCTCGAGTTCGCCCAGCTCACGCTGGAGTTCCTGCTGGCGACTGGGTGTGAGTGAGAGGCCCCGAAGTAATTCGGGGATATTGGCGGGCACGTAATCGGGACGGCCCAAAAGTTCAAAAATTTTTTCCTTCATACGGAAAATCAAAAAACGGGTTAATAGAATCGGGTGAACCGGGCCAGAACAATTGAGAAAACATGACAACGGAACGGTATCCGGTCGGATCAAGTCAAGGTCGGTCTCCCTGAATGGATGGTGATGCTGCCCGAAATAGCGTTCCATGCCAATCACCAAATCAGTGGCATGAATCGGCAAGGCTCCGACGGGCGTTAATGAAACTTGAAGTCTCGCCTTCAGGCAGGCCCGTGGAGGCACTACGCAGGACTGCATAAATACTGAACTACGAGCAGGAACTTAATCAATGGGACACACCGCCTCACCCGGGACGCCCGGTAAGGGTACCGAGCCTCCGACTTGTAGTCCGCCCCCCCTCCGACTCGGTGTTTCGGATTTTCGTACTCACGGTTCGAATTGTTTCAGCAGTATCCGGCGCATTAAGCTGGTAGCAGCCGACGTCAGGAGGCTCATACTATTTCGGGCAAGGAAAGTCGGAGCCTCCTTACGTCGGCTGCTACAGTTCAAGGATTCGAAGCGGGAGAGATTTCTCTCCCTCAGTGACGGCGATAAAAAGTGACGATCCCTTCACGCCAAAACCAACGGCCATGCGACAACATCCAACCGCTCCGCGTAGTGCACCAGGGCCGGTCGTTCATCGAGATCGATTCCAATCAGATCACCCAGCGTGTTCTCCCGAACACTGGCGACTGCCGATTGCAGCGGCCATGGGCGATGATGAATTTCACCCCGCCAAAGGTTACCTTTCGGATCGCAACTGAAGAGGCAATACCGTTCCGTCAGCCAATGCTCCAATGTTCCGGGCAGGGATTCCTTCACAGCAGATACCGGCCGGTACTCCGCCTCAAACCGACCGCTGACAGTACCGCGATGAACTCGTTCACTCGTGTAGTGAATGCGCTCGCCCGAATCAATCCGCATTCGGGCGTCATAGTAAGGCAGATGAAAACGCCAGCGGGCCATCCGCACGGCCAATCGACTACCCGCATCCAGCGAAAAGAACCACACACCCGCCTTGCCCTTGCACTTTACGTACGTTCGCAGGTTCAACTCGGGAAACCGATCCGTCCCGGGAACGTTCGGAAAACCACGCAGACCCACACCGGTCATGAGGAACGGCACGACTCCAAGCCAGGCATGTCCTTCATACAAATCGAGTTCGAGTCCTTCCGGAATTTGTTCGCGAAGCAATTCCGCGGGCACGGGCCAGTGGAGAAACGCCAGATGCTCCCAGGTCATGCGCATAACCCATGGCCTGCCCGGGAGCGACCAGGGCCGATGGGCAACGATGGAAAGCAGGTCCGGTTTCACAACAATATCCCAAATGAATTCCCTGAATGCCTTAGCTGCAACAATCCAGTTGAACAAGAGGAAACAGAGCGAACGGAGGAATCAGTCATGGGTTGGTGAATCCTCGCCAAAACCGAATTGCGTTCGCGACTTGGCAAGGCGAAAACCGTCGTCCAATCCCTTGAAAACCTTGAACCTTTCTCTGCTTCATCCGTTTACTCCTGTCCCCCGTCCTGCACCGTGTCAGGTTGGTAGTCCGTTAAAGAAATCGCCGCCGACATGAGCCGGCTTTGAGCCTAATACAATTTCCAATGAAAGTTTGAGCCGGCTCACGCCAGTTACTACGAGGGGAATGTTTTTCGCCGGAAAGTCAGTCCTTTTGGTACTCACGGAGAAATCCGATGAACTCGCGCCGGTGATCCTCTTCGCCGGAAAGAATCTGAATGGCGAGGTCCTGGGTCACGTAATCCACTCCGTCGCAGAGCTTGATAATCTTATTGTATTGGGTGATCGCTGCCTCCTCTGCGTCGATGACACCCTTTATCACAGCCACAATGTCCGTCGTATCTTCGACTGGCTGCATCGATTTCTGGCCACGCGGCAAAGCCAGCGAACCCGGAACGATTCCTCCAACGGTCTTGATGCGAGAGGCCAACCGTTGAGCGTGCCCGATTTCCACCGTCACATCCGCTGCCAGCGCTTTCTTGATCACTTCCGAGCGAACGCCATCAAGATTGACGGATGCCGCAATATAGTTTTGCACCGTTTCCAATTCCATTGCGTAGGCGGCGCACAATGCTTCGATTATTTCCTGATTATTCATGGGAGACAATTCATAGCGTGAGATTGCGAATGTTGCAACGGCGGCGAATTATCTCGTTAAGACACGAGGCACAATTAACGGCGATCACTATGCCGCGATGTCGAATCCCAGCGAGAATGCACGAAACGCAATTGATGTTATCGACAAAATATTTGACTCTGTTCACTCCGCAAAGAGTCACCACTCACGCAAATTGAATCGGGTATTCGCGAAATGAATCAATTGCCTATTATCGTATCGAGCAAGTCCACCGTTGCAGGCCATTTTCTGGCGATGATGCTGTTGAGCGTATCTTCCCTCGCGGACGGCCTTCCGCCGGCTGAAGCGGTCAAGAAATTTAAAGTGACTGAGGGTCTGGAAATCAGTCTGGTGGTCAGCGAGCCGCAAGTCGCTCAACCCCTCTCCATCAGTTTTGACGACCGAGGCCGGATGTGGGTACTTCAGTACCTGCAGTATCCGATTCCAAACGGATTGAAAGCAGTTGAAGTCGATCAATACCTGCGGACCAAATACGACAAATTGCCAGAGCCGCCGCCGCGAGGTCCCAGAGGCGCTGATAAGATTACCATTTTCGAGGACATCGACGGTGACGGACGCACCGACACGACCAAAGACTTTGTCACGGGACTGAATCTGGCGTCGGGATTCGCCATTGGACATGGCGGCGTTTTCATCGCCCAGCCGCCCTACCTGTTGTTCTACCCGGACCGAGACGGCGACGACGTTCCTGACTCCGACCCGGAAGTCCTCCTGACCGGCTTCGGAATTGATGACGCGCATGCGTTTGCCAACTCGCTGACCTGGGGGCCTGACGGTTGGCTTTACGGAGCACAGGGGAGCACTGTGACCGCGAATATTCGCGGCGTCGAATTCCAGCAGGGAATCTGGCGTTATCATCCCCTGACAAAGCGGTTCGAATTATTTGCCGAAGGTGGCGGCAATACGTGGGGCATCGACTTTGATCGTTTTGGCAATCTTTTCGCCGGTGGCAACACGGTCGAGCCGCTCTGCCATCACGTTCAGGGCGCCTACTACGTCAAAGGCTTCGGTAAGCACGGGCCACTGCATAATCCGCACACGTACGGTTACTTTCAGCCGGTCAAACATTACGGCTACGCGGGCGACAGCCTGACGGGTGGGTTTGTTCTCTATCAGGGCGGTGCGTTTCCGGATCGATTCAACCATCAATGCATCGCGCCCAACGGACGCCACAGCGCCATGCGGTGGAGCACCCTTGAGACGCGCGGTTCAACATTTGCCACACGGGCGGCGGGCGACTTTATCACAACACCCGACAGTTGGTTTCGGCCGGTCGATTCCACAGTCGGACCGGACGGCGCGCTCTACGTCGCGGACTGGTATGACAACTTCATCGCGCACTGGACCAAAAGCAGTGACGGCAAAAAATGGTACACGCCTCATCGTGAAGACGGCCGAATCTGGCGCGTCGCTCCCCGTGCCGTGAAACCGATCAAAGCCGGCTCGTTCGATCTCGGCAGAATGTCCAGCAACGAACTGGTTGACCTGATGCTCAGAAACATCACCGACCCAAAAGGCAACGTGTGGTACGTCCGGCAAAGTCGCCGCATTCTGGCGGAGCGTCGCGACAAATCGATCCTGCCTCGCCTGCGAAAACTTGCACTGACGAGCGACCACCAAACCACTGCGCTACAGTCGCTGTGGGCCCTTTATGTCAACGGCGGATTCAATGATGACCTCGCCGGAAAACTGCTCGGCAACCAGCACGAACACATTCGCTCCTGGACTGTCCGCCTGTTGGGGGATGACCGAAAAGTCTCAACCAGACTCGAACCTCAGTTAGTGAATCTCGCTCGTGCCGACAATAGCCCCGTGGTCCGCAGCCAGTTGGCGTGCACAGCGAAACGTTTGCCCGGCAAACAGGCGCTACGCATCGTTTCGAAACTATTGCGGCACAGCGAGGATACTGACGACCCGTTCATCCCGTTACTTGTCTGGTGGGCGATCGAAGACAAAGCGGTAGCGCATCGCGATGAAGCACTGGAGTTGATCGCGACGCCTGACTTACGGCGACAACCGCTGGTTCGGCAATACATCACCGAACGGCTCGCCCGTCGTCATGCCGCCGAAGAAAGCGAGGCTGGCTTTGACGCCTGCGCGCGCCTTATCATTACCGCTCCGACACCCGGTGACACAGATCTTGTGATCTCCGGCATGGAGCAGGCGCTGGCCGGTCGCCGGCTTGACCGGGTTCCGACGGTGTTGGTGAAGCCGTTGACGAAATTGCTCAAAGAACGTGGCGATGATCCGTCGGTCATACGATTCGCCGCCCGATTAGGCAGCCCTGAGGCATGGCAAACCGCATTGGAGATAATCAGCCGTCACGCGAACGGTGACGGCGACTCCGCGAACCGCGTAGCCCTCGTTGAAATCCTCGGCCAGTCTGGCAAAGCCGAATGCGCGCCCGTGTTGTTGCAGTTGTTCAAGCGCGACGAACCGGACGCGGTTCTCACCGCTACACTCTCAGCGCTTCAGCGATTTGATCGACCGGAGATAGCGACAGAAATTCTGCAAGGTTTTTCACGATTGAAACCGGCTCTTCGACCAATGGCAGCAGACCTGTTAAGCAGTCGCGCAGAATGGTCGGTCGCGCTGCTCCAATTCGTCGAAAACAAGTTGATGCCTCCGTCCACCATCAGGCTTGATCAACTGCGGCGAATGCTACTGCAGAAGGATGACCGAATCGCCAAACTGATTGCAAAGAACTGGGGCCGGATTGCTCCAGCTACGGCGGATGAAACACGCCAGCGAATTGTTGCGTTGACGAAGACGCTCTCAAAAGGAGGCGGCGACATCTCCCGTGGCCTCCCGATATTTGAGCAGCGCTGCGCCATCTGCCACAAACTGCACGGTAAAGGAAATCAGATCGGACCGGATTTAACGGGAGTCGAACGGAAGAATCTGAGCGTTCTACTGGCCAACATCGTCGATCCGTCCGCGATGATTCGTCAGCAATACATCGCTCACAACGTCGTTACGGTCGATGACCGTATGCTCACCGGCCTGCTCGCCGATTCCAACACCCGGACCATTACCCTGCTCGATGCCGCGAACAATCGAACCATTCTCGCCCGCAAAGACATCGAAGAGATCAAAGAATCGTCGCTTTCATTGATGCCCGAAAACATGCTCAGCGGACTGACCGAACCACAAATCCGCGACCTGCTGCGGTATCTTCAGAGTGACGGGCCAAGAGAATAATATCGAAGCTCAACTCGGATGTGAAATCACGCAAGGCTACTCGCGTCCCTTACGGAAGCTGAACGGAAGGGCCAAAATAAAAGGGCTTCAAACGCCCTCCCCGGCTTAACCAGGACCGCGCCGCAAGGCGGTCGGGTATTTTGATGTTCAGTCAGACGCGGGCGGGCTTCACCGCAGTTTCCACAAGTGGCGTTCGCAACCATGATGCTGCTCAGGTGCTCGAAATCCATTCAATAAGCATTCGGTTCCGGACTCCGGCGCCGAGCTATTCCATTGACTCCTCAAACATTGGAATCGTGCAGTTGATAAAGAGCCAGGAGATCGCGCAAAGCGCGTAAAGACCACCCGCGGTTATGAACACGACTCTCCAACTGAATTCATCCACCAGAAAACCATAGAGCAATGGCGCTACCAGCCCCCCGATCCCCGCCACCGTATTGTTGAACGCAAACACCGATGCCGTCGCCTTGCCGCCGATGTCGGTCACCACGCCCCACGCCGTGGTCAGGCTCCAATCTCCGAAAAACTTCACAAAAAACAAAAAACCACAGAATACATACGGCGACTCGAACCAGAACAGCGCCGTGAATAAAACAACCGCCGCCATGCCTTTTCCGAAACAGGCAACGCCGCTGCGCGTCCATCGGCGATTGCCGGTCCGCGCGATTATCCAATCGTTCAGGACGCCCCCCACCAGACCGCCAATCGCTCCACCCAACAAGGGCAACGCTGAATAGATTCCCATCTCCTTGAACTTCAAGGCAAATTCCTGAAACAGAAACAACGGTATCCAGGTGGAGAAAATATTGTCGGCAAACGTGCTGAGAATCGATTGCACGTTCAGGCAGATCATATTGACCTTCGCGCGGGGCTTCAGGCTGCGCAGCAATTGCATCCGCGTCATCTTTGGCGCGCCGACCGGCTTCGTCTCACTCTCTTCCTCGGTGAACAGCGCGGCCTCCGCCTTATTCACGCCCGGATGTTCAGCCGGTGAATTGCGAAAAAAGATTCGAAACAGAATCGCGTAGCCGACGCCAAAAGCCGCAAACATAAGAATCGCGCTCCGCCACCCGATTCCCATCGCTCCCAGCAAAATCGTCGCAAAGATCAATCCCGCGCACATCCCTCCGAGGCGGCCCGCAAGGACACCCGCCAACCCCTGCAGGGTCGTCCGGATCGGTTTGGGAAACCAGATGCGCGCGATGCGGTTCACACTGGCGTAGGCGGCGGACTGCCCGACTGCCAACGTGATGCGCGCCCAAACCATCGCCTCGAACGACGGCGCCCAGGCATGCATCGCAAGTCCGATCGACCAAACGAGAATCAGCAGCGGGAGAATCAGATAAACCCCCAGCGTGTCAGCCGCGATGCCAAGCGGCACCTGGGCCCCCATGTAGAATCCTTGAAAGACACCGTCCAGCATTCCCAGTTCCTTGTTGCTGAGCCCCCACTCCTGCTGAATCGAAGGTTTGATCAACCCGAAGGTGTAGCGATGCAGGTAAAGCAACCACGAAACGCCAAAGGTCAAAGCAAACATCCTCCAACGGACGTTGGTCGGCCGCGGAACGGAAGATGGATTCTCAGACATGAAGTTATTGAGCGCTAAGAATCAAGTGAGTGAAAACAGAATTCAATTGTCGCCGCTCTTCAGAATCCGTCGGACCTGGTCGCAGGCGAAGGCGATCTCTTCGTCGGTCAGCTCGATCGCGTCAAGATGGAGATAACCCTCATCCGTGTGATGCGCGCGCGAAACCACGCTCGGGTTGCCGTTCTTCAATGCCGTTTCCAACGACGACGCGGTGTGGCCCGTAACCGCCGGATCCGGTGTCAGTCGAGCGCGGGAAAACGGGCAGCCATTTGGATCCGCATCAAGGGACAAAGCCAACCCGGGGATATCCTCCAGGCGAGCCAGAATCATCCGCGCCTTGCGATCCTGCTCCGCGGTCCACGCGGCCATGTCCTGCGCGTTGCGAAACTGAAGGGCCGCCATCGCGCCCACGATCGCCTCCTTGCCAGCCTTCATCGGCCGTCCGATGCCCTTGTTCTGCAAATAGACCGCGTCCACCAGTTCCCTGCGACCCGCGACGATGCCGCCGGTGGTGGAGCACAGGAACTTGTGCGCACTGGTCAGAACGAGATCCGCGCCGGTGGCGATCAATTCCTTCAATCGTTGATCCTGCGCCGCGCCATCGACAATCACCGGAACGCCAAATTCATGGGCCAGTTTCACGATCTCCGGCAACGCCACCCAGCCGTAACGCACCGTGTGGTGCGACTCCACGTGCAAGATCGCCACCACGCCGCCTTTGGCCAGTTCGTGCCGCAATTCTTCTTTCGTCGTGCGGTTGATCACCCCGACTTCCACCGCTTCCGCTCCGGCCAGGCGAATCGATTGCGTAATCGGATGACCGAAATTGATGCAGTGTCCCTTTTGGATCAGAACGCGGTTCGGCATACTTTCGGTATCAGGCAGTTGCCAGACCTTCGCAAGGTCGTTTCCCGTGATGCAGGCCGCGACGCTGAGCGTGATCCCCGCCGCCGTGCAAGCCGTGACGCAGCCACTTTCGGAGCCCGTTGATTCCGCAATGATCCGGCCAGCGGCAGCCTGCAGCTCATCCAGAACAAAAAAATGCTTCAGCGATTCTGCGGCTTCCTCCGCGATCTCCGGCAATACAATCGAGCCGGAAAGCGCGGTCATTTTTCCGCAGGCGTTGATGACTTTCGTCAGTCCGTATTTCTCGTGCAAATCCATCGCTTTACCACTCTATCTCTCCCACGGAGGAACGATCCCCCGCGGGTCCAAAATCAACAATCTACCCGGTATCGCGCAATCCGCTCAGGGTCGCCTTCGACTCCCAGGCCCGGCTTATCCGGAACGGCAATGTGGCCCGATTCAATCTTCAAACGCTCCGTTACGATGTCGTCCTCAAGTCCGTAGTAGGTGCAATCGTTCGCCAGGGTATATCCCGCGCACGACGCGGCCACATGGACCATCGCCGCTGTCTTTGGCCCCAGGTCATGACCGCAATGCATGATGCAGGGAATGTTCGCCGCCTCACAAATCCGGCCGATCGTGACACAAGGCAAAATCCCTCCCGCGACATGCGTGTCGGGCAAAATGAACGCCGCTGCTTCCTCCCGCAGAATCCGCAGGACGCTTTCTGGCTCGACCACGCTTTCGTTCAACGCGATTGGCGTCGTCGTTTGATCGCGCAGCCACCTGGCGTCGCTCAACGGCTCCGCGTGAATCGGCTGCTCCAGATACTGCAATTCGTACTCCTCGACACGTTTCGCCAATACCAGCGCCTGCTCCCGGGAATACGCACGGTTCGGATCGATTCGCAGCTTCAATTTGTCACCGACCGCGTCCCGAACGCCGCGCACCATTTCCACATCCTCGTCGAGGTCGCAACCGGCCTTGGTCTTGAGTGTCGAGAACCCTTGTTCCACATACAGCGAAGCGATTTCCCCGGCGCGTTCGTAGGATTGAATGCCCATGCAGGCGGCGAGCTCGACCCGGGGTCGAATGACACCGCCGAGCAAAACCGCCACGGGCTGGGCAACCGCCTTGCCGCAAATATCCCAAAGCGCCAATTCGATCCCTGATTTCAAGCGCATCTCCAACGGACACTCCCGGTGGAACGAGGAAAGATTCCGCGGGTCTCTGCCAATCAGCCATTCCCGGGCGTCGCGTTCCATCTTGCGCCCGCTGATGTCCGGCAGGAAATTGACGTTGTGTTCGCCCCAGCCAGTCAGGCCCTCGTCCGTGTCCACCCGCACGATGGCGCTCATCGTCGTGGAACTGCTCCGGGCACAGGAACGATAGGGCGCAATGGGATCGATCTGCGGAACTTCCACGATCGTGACGGTGACATTGGTGATTCGCATGGCAGGCTTCGCGACTTGTTTTACGGCGCTGGTTCGAGTCAAATGCCCGAAATCGGAAACGACGCACAGTAACCACTCCATTCCCAAACGTCCATCATTCGAAACAGAAATCGCCATGACACAATGCGACATCCTCATAAAAGGCGGCGAGGTCATCGATCCTTCCCAAAACTTGCGCGGCGTCCGCGATGTCGCCGTTTTTAAAGGCAAGATCGTCGCGCTTGGTGAAAGCCTCACTGACTACGAGCCACGTCACGTGATCGACGCCTGCGGGCTTTATGTCACGCCCGGGCTTATCGATTTGCATGTGCATGTTTACACGCACATGCCGCTGGGTCTGAACGCCGATTCGTTGTGTCCCGCAGGCGGCGTGACCACGATGCTCGATACCGGTTCCGCCGGCTCCTACAACTTCGCCGCCTTTCGCCGCGACGACATCGATCGGGCGCAGACCCAGGTTCTCGGTCTGGTCAATCTCTCCTGCATCGGTCTCATCGCCTACAATCTCGGGGAATTGATGGACCCGCGTTACGCCGATCCCGAGGGAGTCGTCCGCACAATCGAAGAGCATCCCGATGTCGCCATCGGCGTCAAGATTCGCGCCGGCGCGCACATCATTGGCGCCGGCGAACAGGGCCGCGATCATTTTCTGCAAGCCGTTTCCGCCGCCCGAAAATCCAACACCTGGCTCATGGTTCACATCGGCGAATGCCCGATGTCGATCCCGGACATGCTCGAACACATGGAGCCAGGCGATTGCATCACCCATTGTTTCAAGGGCGGGAGCACCCGGGTGCTGGATGACGACAATCGTGTTTTCGAAGGCGTCCGCACCGCCGCCGAGCGCGGTGTCATCTTTGACGTCGGCCACGGCGCCGGCAGTTTTCAATGGGAGGTGGTGGAAGCCGCGCTCGAACAGGGTTTCGAACCGACGACCATCAGCACCGACCTCCACAGGCAGAACGTCCATGGCCCGGTTTACGACATGCCCGCGACGATGAGCAAATTCCTCATGCTCGGGACGCCATTGGAGCGCGTGATCGAAATGTCCACCATCGGACCTGCCCGGGTGTTGAATCGCGCCGACGAACTCGGGACGCTCAAGGTCGGCACGGTCGCCGACATCGCCCTGCTGGAGAAACGCGAGGGCCGGTTTGTCTTCACGGACAGCTATAAGCAAACCCGCATTGGCAATGAACTGCTCGTCGCGACCGCGACCATCCGGCGCGGTGAAATCGTCCCCGGCGGCGGCGGCACACGGATGCGGCATATGGCTGAGAATTAAGAAACAGATACCATCAATCGGAGAGAACGGTAGAAACAAAGAATTCCATCTCAAACATTATTGAGCGCTGCAAAACAAACGAATGAATTTGTGAAGGAAGATATCCCCCAGCCATCGGGAAAAGGATTGCGGGTGAGGACAAGTTTTTCCCCTCGGTCGCCCGGGAACAATCACAGCCGAATCCACGTCAGTCCGTCTCTGAGAATCTTCTCCATTCCCTTCTGCTCAATATAGTCTGCACCATCCGATCATGTTCCGAATCCTCATCGCCGAGCTGAAACAGGAAACGGCCACGTTCAATCCCGCGCCCACTACCTACGGCGATTTTCAAATTCATGCCGGAGACGAAATCCTCCGCGCCTACAGCGAAACCCGAACCGAACTTGCCGGCGCGTTCGATGTGTTTCAGAAAACCCGCACCGATGAAATCCAGATTGTCCCCACCATAGCGGCGGCGGCGGTCTCGGGCGGCCGGATTCTCGACGCTGCATTGGATCGCTTGTTGACCAGCATTCTCGATCAGGCTCGACGGAACTCTGATGTTGATGGTGCCTATCTCTGCCTGCACGGTGCCCTGGCCGGGGTAAGCGAAGTTGATCCGGAAGGCCACCTGCTCACAAAGCTTCGCGAGATCCTCGGAGACAAGCCGATCATCGCTTCGATCGACCTGCACGCCATTCTGACCGATCGCATGATCGAGGCCGCGGATATCCTCGTGCCCTACCACACCTACCCGCACGTGGATCACTTTCAAACCGGCCGCCGCGCCGCGCGACTGCTGATTCGATTGCTGCGACGCGAAATCAAGCCCACCACGGCGCGCATCCCCTTGCCCATGCTTGTGCGCGGTGACGAATTGATCACCGCAACCGGCCGCTTCGGCGAGGCCATTGGCATGTGCCAGGTAATCGAGGAATCCGCGGCAGGCCTTGCCGCCGGTGTCATCATTGGCAACCCCTTTACCGACGTCCCGGATTTGCAATCGAACGTGATCGTCACGACCGACAACGATCCCGAACTGGCCCGCGAAAAAGCGGAAGAGATCGGCCGCTTCATGTGGGACAATCGCGAGTTGTTTCAGGCGCAACTGACATCAATCGACGAGGCCATTCAGATCGCGGAATCCACGGATGGCTTGACCCTTTTCTCGGACGCGGCCGACGCCACCGCCAGCGGAGCATCCGGCGACAGCAACGCCATTCTCAAGGCCCTGCTGGGACGCGAATTCTCCAAAACGGCACTCCTGTCCATCGCGCCCGCTGTCAAAACCGCCTTTAACGCGGGACCGGGTACCAGGATAACCGTGCCGCTCGAGGGAACGCGCGATCCCGACCGCTTCACTCCCGTCGATGTTGCCGTCAAAGTGGAGCGGCTATTCGATGGACCGTTCGAATACGAGGACGGCAGCGAGGGCCGCCCGGGTAGAGTCGCCGTGCTGGTCGCCGAAAACATTCACATTCTCGCCACGGAAAACCCCGTGTTCGTCGTGGGACAGAACGTGTTCAAGGCACACGGACTGCATCCCGAGGAATTCGGCGTTGTCGTCGTAAAATCACCGAATGGTTTCCGCCCTTGGTACGAACCGATTGCCGCGAACATTGTTCCGGTTGACGCGCCCGGCTCCACCAGCGCGAATCTAAAATCCCTGCCTTTCAAAAACTGCGTCCGACCAATCTTCCCACTGGACGAGAATGTCGTGTCGCCCTTCGTCGCGCGTGATTCAGATTCATCTCAAGGAGCCTGACACTTAAAGCAGTGAGCCGCTCGCAACAAGCCGCGGAGGGGCGCTCTTGAATGTGATCGGCAACGTTGGATTCTCCAAATTGCTCTGAGCAATACCAGCAGCACCCAAAGTTCTGAATCCAGTCGAATTACGGCTTCCTTACGACAGAATCCTGACTTCCGCTACAACCTGAAACACATATCAATACCATCCAGACCAACAAAGTATGTGGTCCATTTTGGGCCACTCGATCACCTGGCCATATTTTACTTGAGTGGACGCCCCGCCCCGTCAGGATGGCATGACATGAATCATCAGTTGAATGTTCTCGATTCGTGGAGACGATGGAATGATTTCCTCGCTCTAATCGGGGCGACAGTGCTCACGCTTTGCGGAGCTGCTGACCGTATTCAGGCGGCGGTCGATAAAGGGAAGGCGCCGGCCAAAAGCAAGGAGGCCACATTTGAAAATGCGATTCTGCCGATCTTCGAGGCTCGATGCCTGAAGTGTCACTCGGGGGACAACCCGAAGGCGAAGCTCGATCTGAGCGGGCTCGGTTCCATTCTGAAAGGAGGCAAGAGGGGAGCCGCGATCCGGATTGGCGCGGCGGAGTCGAGCCTGTTGTGGGAACGGATCGCCGGGAATGAAATGCCGAAGGAGGGACCGCCGCTGACAGCCGACGAAAAAGGGATCATTCGCACGTGGATCAATAGCGGCGCGAAAGGCGTCAGAGAGATTGCCAGTGGCGATAAATTGCCGTCTGGATTTGAAACAGACGATGCCGGAGGAAAGCGAGATTTCTGGTCGTTTCAGCCGCCTCGACGACCGCCGTTGCCCAAGTTCACGGAGCGCGCAGACAATGGGATCGATGCGTTTGTGCTGGCGCGACTGGAACAAGAGGGTCTGACCCTTTCGCCGGAGGCGGATCGCGCAACCTTGATCCGGCGCCTCTCCTACGATCTGCTGGGATTGCCACCGGAACCGGAGGAGGTGGCGGCGTTCGTGGCCGATTCGAAAGAGGATGCCTACGAACGGCTCGTCAATCGTCTTCTGGCGAATCAACATTATGGCGAACGCTGGGGACGGCACTGGTTGGATGTGGCGGGCTACGCGGACTCGGCCGGGATTTTGAACGAGGACCGGGTCCTGCCACTGGCCTACCGGTATCGCGACTACGTGATTCAGGCGTTCAACGAGGACAAGCCCTACGACCGCTTTCTGAGGGAACAGATCGCCGGGGATGAACTCTACGATTACTGGACAGCGGACGCGACCCTGGAGCGGTTGCCAGAGCAGGTGGTGGAGGGGGTGATTGCGACGGGATACCTGCGTTGTGCTGCGGACGCGAGCCGGCCAGATTTTAAAACGATCAAGAACGCCGCCGCCCTCTATTTCTATCAAACGCTGGACGATACCCTCCGAATCGTCGCGTCCTCGACCATGGGACTGACGCTGCACTGCGCGAAGTGTCACAGCCATCGCTACGATCCGATACCCCAGGTCGATTACTATCGGATGCAGGCGATCTTCATGGCCGCTTACCGGCCTACTGAGTGGATACCGCAGATGGAGCGAAGACGCGTCATCGCGACAGCCTCACAGCGAAAAGCAGCGAACGCGCACAATGGCAAGATCGACGCGGCGATAAAAGTGATTAAGAAGGAACTGAATGAACTCCAAGGTCGGTTCAAGAACCCGCTTTTTGAGAAACGTCTGACGGAATTGCCCGAGGCCGATCGGGAGACGGTGCGCCAGGCGTTCTCGACGGCATCGGCAAAGCGGGATGCGGAGCAACAGAGATTGGTCGCGAAGCACAAGGCACATTTGCAACCCGCGGACAAAGAGTTGGAAAAGGCGCTGTCGAAGAGTTTTCCGGAATACGAGGCGGAATCCAACCCACTCAATCGAGCCGTCGCCGACCGGGAACGCGAAAGAATTCGGTTTGAGGAGATCCGTGCCCTTTACGATCTTCCCGGCAAAGTGGAAACGCCTTTTCTACGCCGGGGCGATCCGTTGACTCCGGGACCTGAAGTCGAACCGGGGGTACTGACGGCGCTGACGACCGGCCAGTCATTTGAATGGAAACCGCCTTCCGGGGACGTGAAAACCAGCGGCCGGCGCCTGGCGTTCGCGCGCTGGTTGACGCAGACGAACCACCCACTGACCGGGCGGGTGATGGTCAACCGCGTGTGGCTCCATCATTTCGGTGAAGGATTGGTAAGAACGCCGGAGGATTTTGGTCGCTCGGGCGAACGGCCAAGTCATCCGGAGTTGCTGGATTGGCTGACGCGGGAGTTCATCGACAGTGGCTGGAGCGTGAAAGACCTGCACCGGTTGATTTTGACGTCGCGCACGTATCGGCAATCTTCCGTCCTGAAAAAAACCCGGCCAGCGCACCTGCGGGCACAGAGTATCGATCCGGATAACCGGTTGCTCTGGCGGCAACGGCTGCGGCGGCTGGAAGCCGAGCCCATGCGTGACGCGATCCTGGCGGTAGCGGGAACCTTGAACCGGCGATTCTTCGGGGAACCGGTCGCTGTGAAGCGGCTCTCGACCGGCGAGGTCACACCCTCTGCGCCCGGAGCTCCGGCGCAACGGCGTTCAGTTTATCTGCGGGTGAGGCGCTCCGAACCGGTGACGGTGCTGCAGGCATTCGATCAGCCGGTGATGGAAACCAACTGCCTCCGGCGGAATCAGTCAACGGTATCGACGCAGGCCCTGACCTTGCTGAACAGCGATTTCATGACCCGGACCGCGGGCGAGTTTGCCGATCGGGTTTTGCGGGAAAACCCGGACGACCCCGTGGAACGAGCGGTCAAATTGGCTTTCAGCCGAAAAGCGAGCACAGCCGAGCAGAGGGTGTTGCGAAAGTTTGTCCAAGCGCAGACCGAGCGGCATGCGAGCGCGAAAAAAGATGCGCGGCGGCGGGCGATGGCTGATCTGTGTCACCTGTTGCTAAGTGTCAACGAGTTTGCTTATATTGACTGATTGAGAAATGAAACCGTTTGACCAGAGTTTATTCTGCTCCCGACGTGAAGGTCTGGCGAAGCTTGGCGGCGGGTTCGGCGGTCTGGTGCTGGGAACCCTGTTTGGCCAGCAGCAGAACGCGGTTGCTTCAGAGCCTTCGCCTCAATTCGATCTGCTGCCGAAAAGCCCGCATCGCATGCCCGGGACCAAGGCGGTGATTCAGCTCTTCATGCACGGCGGTCCGAGCCATGTCGATTTGCTGGATCCGAAGCCGATGCTGTCCAAATTCGACGGGACGCCGCCGCCGGCTGAAGTGGCCGATGCCGAAAAACGGACGAAACATCTGCTCGGCAGTCCGTTTCAATTTCACCGCCACGCCCAGAGCGGTCTGGAATTCTCCGAGGTGCTGCCGGGGATCGCCAAACACGCCGACGACATCGCGGTCATCCGCTCGATGTTCACCGAGCATCGCAACCACGAACAAGCCATCTGGATGGCGAATACCGGGTTGATCCGGGCGGGCCGGCCCAACATCGGTTCGTGGGTGGCCTATGCCCTGGGAACGGACAATCAGGATCTGCCGGCTTACGTGGCCTTGCCGGATCCGACCGGGCTGCCGGTGGACGGAATCAGGAACTGGTCGAACGGCTACTTGCCGCCGCTCTACCAGGGAACGGCGTTTCGCTCCGAAGGAATGCCGGTGCTGCATTTGAATCCCACGTCGGCTCGCCCGGCAAATGTCGAAGCGGCACGGTTGGCTTTGTTGCGGCAGCTTAACGCGGCCCACAAAAATGCCCGGCCCGGAGAGTTGGAACTGGATGCGCGCATCTCAAGTTTTGAACTGGCCGCGCGGATGCAATTGTCGGCGACCGACGCACTGGACGTGAACCGGGAGTCGGAGGCGACGCGAAGTCTTTACGGATTGGATAACGCCAAGACACGGGCCTACGGCAAGCGCTGCCTGATGGCCCGCCGGCTGGTGGAACGCGGGGTGCGGTTTGTCCAGATTTTCATGAAGGGACAGCCCTGGGACACGCACGCGAACAACACCTCAGGGACGCGCAGTTGTTGCGAGCAGACCGATCTTCCGATCGCCGGTTTACTCACCGATTTGAAGGGGCGGGGCCTCCTCGATTCGACCCTGGTTCAGTGGGGAGGTGAATTTGGCCGAACCCCGGGCGCGGAACAACGTGGCAACAACATGAAGAAGGGAACCGAAGGGCGCGATCATCACCCCTACGGTTTCAGTATCTGGCTGGCCGGGGGCGGAATCAAGGGAGGCCAGGCCTATGGCGCGACGGATGATTTCGGTTACCGTTCGGTTATCGACCGGGTGCAAACGGCGGATCTGCACGCGACCATTCTCCATCTTTTGGGTCTGGATCACGAACGGGTAACCTACCCTCACAACGGCCGTGACGAGCGGCTGACGGATGTTTACGAGGCGAAGATCATCCGTTCATTGTTAGCGTAGGTCCGGCCAGGTTCGAGGATTCCAAATCCTATTCCAGCCAACGACTTCAGGTGTCCCTCCAGATACGGACCTCATCGTGACCGAGAAGCCATCGAGGCATTCAATTCCGATGGCATCGCACGCGCTATTGTCATCGTGTGACGTCCACCTCGGGACGACCGGATCGCGTCACTCATCTTGGAAGCATGCGGAAATCTGATTGCATCGACGGGGCGAAATCAGTTTGATTCCCGCCATGATTTCCCCTCTTCGCCGGATTATCGCCCTCGTGTTTATCGCCGTTGGCGCAGCGACAATTGCCGCGCGGGAACCATTGAAGCAACTGGCTCTCTGGGACATGGAACGACTGAGCAAAGCGCCCGAAGCCGAATGGGGAAAGACCGACGGATTGGTTCAGGAGGTGTTTTATCGCGGTGAGCCCATGGCTGGCAAGCCGACCCGCGTCTTTGCCTATGTGGGACGACCGAAAGGCGCTGGCCCTTTCCCGGGCGTGGTCCTGGTGCATGGCGGTGGCGGGCAGGCGTTCAAGGATTGGGCGAAACATTGGTCTGAACGCGGCTACGTCTCGATCTCCATGGATACGGCGGGAAACGGTCCGGGCAAAAAGCGCCTCGAAGATGGCGGACCGGATCAAACGCACGAATTCAAATTCCGCAATTTCGACAAGTCTGACGCGCGGGACATGTGGACTTATCACGCCGTGTCCGACGTCATTCTTGCCCACTCGTTGCTGCGATCGCTGCCCGAAGTCGATCTGGATCGCACCGCGCTCACCGGGATTAGCTGGGGCGGTTACCTGACCTGCCTGACGTCTGGCATCGATCAACGATTCAAGGCTTCCGTGCCGGTTTACGGCTGCGGCTTTCTCAACGACAACAGCGCGTGGGTGACGAGCGGAGATTTGCCCGGAATGAAGGACGAAGCCCGCAGGCTCTGGGCGCGCAACTTCGATCCCGGCCAACATGTCGGGCGCGCGACTTTCCCGATGCTTTTCTTCAACGGCACGCATGACTTCGCCTATCCGCTCGACAGCTATCGCAAGACAATCGAACAGGTGAAACCCGATTTGGTGACAGTCGCATTGCATCACAAACTGAGGCACGGACACATCTGGACGTTTGAGATCGTGGACGCGTTTATTGACTCCGTTCTGCGCGGCGGCGAGGAGCTGGTTCGACTGGGCGAGTTACGAGTCGTCGGGAACGAGGCGGTCGCACCCGTCCTGTCCAAAACAAAAGTGGCGACAGCGGAACTGTGGGTGACCGGCGATGAGGGGCCGTGGACCAAACGCACCTGGACGACACTGCCAGCGACCGTAGCAGGAGGAAAAATTCAGGCGCAACTCCCCGACGAGCGCCCGCTGGCGTTTTTCCTGCAGGCAATCGATGAGCGTGGTCTCCGAACGAGCACCACCCACGCCGAGCTGATGAGGAAGGTTGAACCGACCAATCATGCCGCAATTCCGTCGCCCAAACTGGAACAGGATTTCTACGACTGGCACGCCCGCCACGCGGCGATTTTGCGTCTCAAAAATGAAATCAATCCTGACATCGTCCTGATCGGTGACTCCATCACCCACATGTGGGGTGGCCTGCCCGCCGCACCGGGCCGGGATCGGGGCGCTGATTCGTGGCGCAAGTTGTTCGGCGATCGCGCACTGAATCTCGGCTTCGGATGGGATCGCACGCAGAATGTTCTGTGGCGATTGGCTCACGGAGAAATCGATGGTTTGAAACCGAAACTGATCGTCATTCATATTGGAACCAACAACACCTCCGGCACGAAGAACCATAAGGCGGGGACGCCGGCGGAAATCGCCGCAGGCATTCGCGCGGTTGTAGAACTTGCAAAGGCAAAGGCACCGAGTGCGAAGATCGTCCTGATGAAAGTGTTCCCGCGCGGGGAGAATTCAACCCATCCCTCGCGAGCAACGATTGCAGCAATCAACAAACTTCTTCCGAACATTGCCGGTGAACTGAAGGTGGAACTTCTCGACATCACCGAAAAACTGCTCGATGAAAACGGCAATTATCCGAAATCATTGGCGAACGACTTCCTTCATCCCACAGCCGCGGGATACCGCGTGTGGGCCGAGGCGCTCAGGCCGTTTGTGTCCCTCGCGCTCAAAAAATAGTTCGCCGTGAAATAGCCCCGAAAATCAGTCCGCAATTTGGGATTTGGACATCAGGCGCTGGCGACAGGATATGAAAAGGGCGAAACAGGCAGCGGACTTTTTCTCTTTGCCATTCAACGTGATCTCAGGCCGCTCGATGTTCGATAATTCAGAAGTGGAGTAGTTTCATCAGGTTATCGGCGAAAATGATTAATGGACACGCGCCGTTCGTCGGAGTATCCGAAACCCACAGCCACCTGATGAAATCTCTGATTCACGCCGGTCTATTGTTCACCCTCGTCGCGGGAGCGACCGCCCAATCCTCTTCGCGCGCGCCGCTCAAGCTTCCGCCCGAGTTTGCCGCGGTGCGCGACCTCGTTACACCCAGGCCCGACGAGGAATTGTGGAAGACGATACCGTGGAAGACGTCGCTGCTCGAGGCGCGTGCGCTCGCGGCTCAGCAGGGCAAGCCCATCTTCCTCTGGTCCATGGACGGTCACCCGCTGTGCGCGGGCTGAAACAACGTCGCGGTGGACCGTGTGTCCGCCTTCAACAACCCGGAGGTTATCCGGATGCTGCAGAACGATTTCATCCCGGCGGCCGTGGACGGCGGAATGACACGCCGCCGCAAGGACCCGGAGGGCGCGTTCTACCTCAAGTTTGCCTACACGCAGGCGCGCTATGTCGCCGCCGCGGACGGCACGTCGCTGGCGAAAAAGACGTGGGTTCCCTCGCCGCACCTCAACCGGTGGATGAAGGACGCGCTGGTGCGTTTCGAGAAGCTACCTGAAGCTTCGAAACGTCCCGTGGTGGACGCCGGTGAGATCGCCAAAAGCACGCGGCCGAAGGTGCCCGCAGGCGGACTCGTGTTGACGGAAATCAGCCGATTGCTCAAAGGGCAGGAAGTCGCCTCCGCCGCCAACGCGCAGTGCGCGCGGCTGCCTGCCTACGACCGAGTGTGGCTCACGCGCACGGAGTGGCGCGAGATGTTGCCGAAAGGCGACGCGACGTCCTTCGAGGTGGACCTGAAGCTCGTGCGCAAGCTCGCGCGCTTTCATACGGTGGACCTCATTGGAACCCAGCGCGCACCGTGGCCCGAGGCATCCGTGCGACACTGCAGGCTTGCCGGTGAGGTGATCGGGAGTGCGGGCGGCACGGTGGATGTGCGCCTGACCGGCGCGATGCTTATCGAGGGTTCGTCCAAACCCGCGCCGAATCTCGGCCCGGACGACGGCCCGGTGAAGCTCGACCTGCGACTGGCGGGCGTGTTGCGCTACGACCAGGCGCGCGATGAGATCACGCAATTCGACCTCGTCGCTCACGGGCCATATCTGAAGGCGGGTCGGCCCGCGGAATTTGGTTTCCATTTCCGGCTCACCGGTGCCGAGGCCGCCGATAACGTCCCGCCGTGGGCGATGGATCGCCACCACCTCTACGGCGACTACCCGACCTACTACACGCGTAAGTGATTCCAATCCTAATTCGATCCAGAGTCGAAGAGGGTTGCCGAGTGAACCCGCGACGCTGTCTCGCACCCTTACTCGATAAAACCGTCAGGCGAAGTTTTACCAAGTCCGGCAACTCCTGGCGCTGGTGGAAGAAAACGGATTAACCTTGAAGGACTGATATGAGCGAATACCACATCAATCTGTTTCGAAGCGACGAGGACGAACGTTGGATCGCAGACATTCCCGATTTGAAATTCTGCTCGGCGCACGGTGCAACGCCCGACGAGGCTCTCCGCGAAGTTCAGATCGCCAAGAAGGCATGGCTCGCCAGCGCCAAGGCCCATAAGCAACGCGTCCCGAAGCCAACTTACCGGCCCATGATTTACGCGTGAGGCGAGATCGTCACCGGCTTCCGCCCCAACGGCATCACCCTCTGCGACCCGAATCGCGCGCGCGAGGGCGCGGACAACGTGTTTCAGAAGATTTACGAGAAAGCGATTTGAACTGCTGTCCGCCGCCATTTGCCATTATCAAGAACTGGGCGACCCCTTTGTTATTACGTTACTTGTCTCACGAATTCCGCCTGACCAGCCAAGAAGTGGCGGCGGATGCACCCGAAATGACTCCTTGTCCCTTCCACCTTTGTTCTGAGCCTGTAGCAGCGGACGTGCGAAGGTTCATTCTCATTTTGGCGCTCCGATTCTCCTCACGTCGGCTGCTACGTTTTGAGATGCGGACGCGCGGTTGGGAATTCTCCATCAATCACGCCGGTGGCACCGGTCGCGGCGAAACTGAGGAGTTGTCATTCGGGCCAAGTCGGGCTTAATTGGTCCATGCAGACGAGTTCCGTCGTGAAGATAGACCCGGAGATTATGAGCGGGACGCCCTGCTTCGCCGGCACGCGCGTCCCCGCGCGCACGTTGATTGATTGCCTCGAGGGCGGTGAATCGTTGGCTGATTTTCTGGCGGATTTTCCGACCGTCACCCATCAACAAGCCATCGCCTTCCTGGAAGAGGCGAGCGATCGTATGCTGGTCACGGCGTAAATGCGTATCCTGCTTGACGAGTGCCTGCCCGCGCGGTTCCGCAACGATTTGCCCGGCCATGAAGTGCAGACCGTGCCACAGGCGGGCTGGGCTGGCATCAAGAACGGCAGATTGCTCCACCTCATCACAGATGCCGGAAACCATGACGTGTTTCTGACGGTGGATAAAAACCTCCCGCAGCAAAACCAGACGAAGGAACTTTCGTTCGCCATCGTGGTCTTCCGCGCCAAATCGAATGATATTTCGACCATTCGGCCCTTCGCGCCGGAATTGCTCCGCCGCCTGCCCGGTTTTCTGCCCGGCCACGTCTATTTCCTCGTCCAGCCAGATTGAGCCACGCAAGCGAGTCCGCCTTGAAGGCATCCCATCTGGGATTGGGGCGCAGGCCGGTGAGACTGACGCCATCGAAACCCGCGACGCCGTGGCGAGCCTGTATCCGACCACCGAGGAAGCTCGCATCACCTGCGCCTTCGTGGACGCTGCCGCCAAAGTGCGCGACCTGAACTTCAAATACATGTGCGAAGGCAAACGTGCGACCGTCACCGCCCGTTTTGGCCCTGACAGCATCACCATCTGCGATTCGAACCGCGCGAGTGAAGGCGCGGACAAGGTGTTTCAGCGGATTTACGATAGGGCGATTTGAACCACAGAAAGGCAGGAACTCCAAATGGGGCCTCGCGCCGATGCGCAATCGCAGGCGGCATTTTGGAGACATCGTAGCTCGTTAATTCAGCGGGCTTTCGCTACGTTGTTCCTCATGAGCATCACGGCCACGGTTGAGGCGGGCAAGATTGTGCTTTCGGCTGATGTCGCGTGGCCGTCGGGCACGGTCGTCCGCATTGAGCCGGTGGACGAGCCGCCACCCGCCCTTCTGGACACGTTGAAGGATTTTGACGGAATGGCAGGGGATCTCCCCGCAGACCTCGCGGCGAACCTGGTTCATTACGTGCATGGTCTTTGACGGATTGTGTGTCTTTCGTGGCGATGCGCGATCACGGCGTCACCGAGGCCCTGACCGGCGACCCTCATTTCGAGCAGGCGGGCTTCTCAGCGCTGCTCAAATAGCCTGCCGAACCACCTTGCGGATCCAATCCGTGCCAACGGTAAACATCTCCATGACCGCGACAGTCAGTGCGAACGATCTTCATGCCCGCATCTCCAGCCCGGTCAGCGTTCCAGTGCCACTGCTGAACTTGTCGGTTTCAATGCCCAATCGCTGGAGCATGCTCACATAGAGGTTGCACAGGGGCGGATGTTTCTCCTGGTCGAACGCCAGGTGCTGGCCATGTTTGAAACCACCGCCGGCCAGAAGCACCGGCAGGTTCTTGACGGAGTGGCTGCTGCCGTTGCCGAGGTTGCTGCCGAGGAAGACCTGGGTACGGTCAAGCAGACTGCCGCCGCCCTCCTGCGTCTGTTTCAGTTTGGCCAGCAGGTCGTGCAGGGTCTCCATGGTTGCCAGTTCAACGATCTTGAGCTGCTTGAGTTTTCCGGGATCCTTGCCATGATGTGAAAGGTCGTGATGGCCCAGGGTCACGCCCGGGATCGGTGGGGCGCTGGTCGAACCGGCCAGCATGATGGTGATGAGCCGGGTCGAATCGTTCTGCAGCGCCAGGTGCGTGAGGTCAAACAAGAGGCGCGTTCGGCCAATGAGATCGGCGGCATTGGAAATATCCCTGGGCGGCGCGACGTTGACCTTCGGCTTCGGTGTCTTGCTCCATTCTTCATTGGTCACCAGACGCTGTTCCAACTGGCGGACGCTGGTGAGATACTCGTCGAGTTTGTCGCGATCGTCGGAACCAAGATTTGTTCTCAGCGTCTTCGCCTGGCCGCGGACGTCGTCGAGAATGCTTTGGTTGTCTTTCAGCCGACGGACCTGGGCCTGAACTTCGTCTGCACTCCCTTCGAGAAACAACTGGGCGAACACCCGTGATGGCGAGTTCGCCGCCGGAAGCTGCGCGCCGGTTCGGGTCCAGGAAAGTCCCAACCCTTCACCCGACAAGGTCAGGCTGGGAAAACGGGTCTGGCCACCGATGTGCTCGGCCGCGAATTGATCCAGCGAGATTCCGTTGCGAAAGCCGGGGCGTCCGGCCCCGGTTATGCCGGTGAGAAAGCTGGCCGTCGCCTGGTGGGCGAAGCCCGGGCTGACTCCCGTGTGCGCCAGACCGGAGATCACCGTGAACTGATCGCGAAAATCCTTGATCGATTCAAGGTAGGGCGTGAGCGCATAGTCCCGGCCGGCTTCAGTGGGAATGAAATTGTCCGGGTGCAATCCAAGCGGTGTGCAGATGCAGACCATCCGCCGCCGCAGTTGCGAATCCTTCGCTGAAACCCGCGTGGCGGAAAAGGCGTCGAGCCGGGGCAAGGCCAGCGAGACACCGGCCGCCTTCAGGAAGCGGCGGCGGGAGAGCCGCGTGGAAGGCGGAGTGGTGGAGTGACGGAGTTGTGCTTTCATGGGTTACTTGTGTTGGAACACGCGGCTTTGCACGACTTCGTGAACGAGTGCGCGCAGTCCGTAGTTTTGGTCGCGAATTTTGGAAACGATTTGGTCAATTTCGGATTGGTCCGCCGTCGTTGGCGCGGCCCCGGTCGCGTAGGCCAGCAGCTTCCCGGCGAGTGAGTAGGCCAGTTGATCTTTATCGTCCAACAGAAGCCGCTTGTACTCGTCGATGCCCTGAAACCGCCGCCCGTCAGGCAGCACATCCGAGGAGTCAACCACTGGACCATGCAGATACCTCATCTTCTGTCCGTTGACGATCGCCGGTTTTCCTTCCCCGATGCTCCGGTAGTATTCCCGCCACCCCCCGATCACATCGAAGTTTTCGAGCGCGAATCCTGGTGGGTCGATCTTGACGTGACAGATTGCGCACGCCGCCTCCTGTCGATGCCTGGCGAGTTGGTTGCGAATTGTCGTCGCGCCACGGATATCGGGCTCGACGGCTTCGATATCCACGGTCGGTTTCGGGGGAGGCGTCCCGAGGATACGATCCAGCACCCAGGCACCGCGGAGGATCGGCGAAGTCGTCGTGCCGTTGGCGGTCACCTTGAGTATGGAAGCCATCGTCAACACGCCGCCTCGGTGGCTGTCCGGCGGCAATGCGACCTTGCGGAACGTCAATCCTTCCACACCCGGAATGCCGTAGTGCTTCGCCAACCGCCCGTTGATCATGGAGAAGTCGGACGCAATGAAGTTCGTCAGGCTCAGATCGTTCTTCAACACCTCGTCGAAGAAGAGCAGCGTCTCCTTCACCATCGACACCTTGAGGACGTCGTCGTATTCCGGATAAAGCTTACGATCAGGTGACGTAGCATCGATGGTGCGGAGGCCAAGCCACTGGCCGGCGAAGTTCTCCGTGAACGCCGACGCCTTGGGATCCCGCAACATGCGCTCTACCTGCCCGCGAAGCATCTTGAGCTCGTGCAACTCGCCCTGCCCGGCGAGTTCGAACAATTCTTCGTCCGGCATCGAACTCCACAGAAAATAGGAGAGACGACTGGCCAGTGCATAATCGTCGAGCGGCGCAGCTTGACCGGCGCTCCCCACCTTCTCGCGGAGAAACAGGAAATGCGGTGAAACCAACGCCGCCTTGAGACCGACACGCAACGCCTGCTCGAACGAGTAGTTCTCCGCCAGCTTCGTCCGGACCCGGGCGAGCAACGGCTTAATGTCATCGTCGGTCACGGCTCGTCGAAACGCCCGGCGCGTAAACTCGCGAAGAATCCGCTCGGCATCGGCCATCGGTTGCGAAGACACGACTTCCTGGCGATTGCGGTCTTTCGGATCGCGCATCTGCCGCATGTTGCCGAAGAGCTGGCGATGGCTTTTTGGCGGCCACAAGTCAATCAGCGGTCCCTCCACCTCGACCCATTGCACGACCAATCCCGGTCCCTTGTAATTCTCAGCGCCGACCTCCTGGATTCTCGGCGGGATCGGTCCGCGCAAATCGGTGACAATCCTGATCGTGTGGTTCGCCTCCATTTGATCGAAAAACTCGACCACGGTCGGCTTGTTGGCCGGGACCTCAAAGTAGTCGATCAGGTACTGCTGGGCCGCTGAATTCATTGGGCCGGCCTTCACATGAAACATGACGGGTTTGTCCGTTTGAAATCCGTAGCCCGATATTCGAAAGCGATACCTGCCCGGTTTCCGCGTCATGAACCGCCACAGCGTGACCTGGATATTGGCGGACACCCAGGAACCGAAAATGGCGACGCCGTCGTCGAGGTGCCGATAGACGCTGCCGGTGGGTTTGACCGTTTTCTCGTCCTTGATGTCATGGCGTTCCTTGACCGTTCGCGGTCGTGGACCATTGGCGATGGCCGCATCCAGAACCCGGTCGGCCGCCTCCAGATAGTTCTGCATCAGGTAAGACGAGACATGCAACGCCTCGGCACTGTTGTCGAACCCGCTGGTCGCCGTGGGCGGAGGCAGCAGGTCTTTCAATTCGACATCGACCCCCAGCAGGTCGCGCACGGTGTTGGCGTATTCGTTCCGATTGAGGCGGCGCAGGACCACTCGACCCTGAGATGCGATTCGGGCCGCTTCCGCCGCCCCCACTTGTCCGCTGATCCAGGCAACCATTGCCTTGATATCGGATGTCGGCGGGCGCGGTTTTTTGTCCGGAGGCATGGTGCCCGTGATGACCTGCTCGAGTACTTTCAACCACCGCTCACGATTGTCCTTGTCGGCAAAATCCTGCGAAAGGCTCTCAAGGCGAAAGTCGCCCTTGGACTTGGGTTTCCCATGGCACGCATGGCAATGTTTCGACAAAAACTTTTGCGCGATGTCGTTCGACGGCTTGGCGTTCTGGCCGCAGGCCGACGGAGATACTCCAAACACCACCAAGCCACCAAATACGATTCCAACGATCAGCGCGTTCACCCGGTCCAACCCGAATTGCGAAATAGAAAGGGGAGCGCGCCCGCCTCGGGCGCTGTTTTCCGCGCCCTCGCGGAAAACCCGATC